>DASZPH010000083.1:0-45139 GCA_035550375.1 Pirellulales bacterium
AACGCACGCACTCTTGGCTCAACCGCGCCCGGCGGTTACTCACTCGCTGGGAAAAGAAAGCCGCGAACTACATAGGCTTCTTGCATCTTCAGTTTGCGATCATCGCCCTGCGGACCGCAGGGGTAATCGGATAGGCTCTTATTTCGAAGATGGCTTTGACCGCGTACACCGGCACTCAGCTGACCGAGACCTTCGCCACGTCTCGAAGAACGAAAGGTCGTTTCCAATCTAAAACGACCGCGTGCGTCCCCGCATGAGATCGTGCAGTCGATTCGCGCTGCGATTGTGCCGGTGAACTAAGCCAAATGGCGGCGACCAATGCGGCTGAGAACAGGGCTCGTTTCTCGTCACCGCTTGGTCTCCCAAAAAGTGCAGCCAATTCAATACGTTTGGCAGACGGGCTCCGGCCCACTGGCGACCGCGAACCGAGGTCATTATAACGGCACTCGGCTTAGCCCTCGGTTGGTTTTACACTTAGGTAGACCTTATTGGAGGCAACATGGATTACGAGGGGCCAAAAGCCGGCATCGACGATTTCAAGCGAGCGCTCAAGGCTGTTCGCGACGACGATAAGGTGTCGGTTGAGAAGTTGAAGCTTTGGAGAAAGCTGCTCGGTTGCCACTATGCAATGCCGGGACACACGATAACGGCGATGGAACTCGCCCAGCAGTGCAAGCTGGCGAGTTTCTCCGAGGCCAATTTGCGCTACGGTGCTCTCGCGCATGCCGTGGCCGATCATCTCCGCTTCCAGCCAGAACCGCGCCCAACAGGGGATCGAAAACCGATGTGGTGGCTGGCGCTTTCAACCGGCTCGTATGGCGACGACCGCGACAGCATGTTTCAGTTTACGATGCGGCCCGAACTCATAGCTGCTCTCGAAGAAATGGGCTGGGTCCGGCAAGAGGCGCGACCTGATTGACGAAAGTGACATGTCGATTTCGTTTGTCGATCTCTTCAAGACATCGAATACCCACCGCGACAATTTCTTGGCGCGGGTGTTCGCCATGTTCAGCGAAGAGCCTGTTCGGCTGTGGGGCGAATCCCAAGACGCCCCATATGAATACCTTGGTAGGCCCACGCTGAAACGTCCCGGCGAGTCGAGAGGCCAAACGATCGACTTTGCCTTGAGGTCCAAACAGGATGGCCGGACGTTCGTCGCCGAACTGAAGTGCGAACTCGCCTTCGAGAACTACGGCTATCTGGTCCTGAACTCCTGTGCCCAAGTGCAGCGCCACGTAAACGAACGAAAAGAGGCATTCGTGCGGTTTCTGGCCATGGCGCGAGACCCGACAGCCTATGTCGTCTCCGTGACCGGCCGCTCCGGTCATTCTCGCCAAATTGAAGCATCTGGGGCGATCCTCGTCTGGGGTAGCGTCACGGAGGAGGGACGGCGGGCCGTGATGGCAGAGTTCGGGTTCGCCGATGTGCTCTCGGTCGAGAGGATCATCTGCGATCTGCTGAGGACCGAAAATCGGGCCTATCTCGACTTCGTGGGAGATAGGGAGCGCTGGTGTGCCGAGTTGTTTCGCGCGATGCAGGGCCGAGAGACCGGCATTTGAAAAACCCCCTCAAAACCCCCTCAAAGCCCTGCTAAACGAGGCGGATCGACGCCGATCAGCAGGGAATGACGGGGAATGACGTATGAACGGAAGCCATTGGCGCTCTCGGATTTAGCCTTAAAATGCTGAACGAGCGACGAGTTTGAGTTGTCTGCGATAGCGAAACTGTCGATCCGGTGGTTGCGGGTTCGAGTCCCGTCGCCCTCGCTGAACTTAAGAAGCCGCAGGTCGCCGACCTGCGGCTTTTTTGTTTTCCTGCGTTTTTCTTTCGCCGTCCTGCCCGGGATAACTTCCGGGCGTCTCCCAGGGCCCCTTTGCCATGAGACCGAGGAGCCGGCGACACCGCCGTACACATGCATGCCTCCATCGAGCGCGGCAAACGCGGCGGGACGCCGCGTCTACACGCGTGTCGCTGAACCCAAACGCTAGTGTAGAAGGGCGGTCCCGCCGTTTTCATCATGGGAGGCACGTCGGCCAAATCTCGACGCCTGTTGCGACGCGGCGCGGTTGTACCACTTAAACGGTTCAGAACGGCGAGCCGATTTTCCGGATTCCGACGGCCCCGCCAGCGCAGTTTGCCCACGTTTCTTCCCCAACCGACGACGAACTTGAGGTACATCCTTATGGGGAGATCTCGCGTCGCGACGTTGGTTATGGCAGCAAGTAGAAGCACATCGGGCACCATGCCGTCGCCAGGCGGACACGGATGGCTGACGAAACCGGAACCGAATTCGCGAGCCGCATCACGGCGGATCCGCCTGATCTTTCGCAAAGCCGCAGGCGCCGGTGCAAGTCTCGCCGTGATCGCCGCCGTGGCCATGGCAGGCCGTACCTGGTTGGCAGAAAGGGCAAGGGCTCTCGCCGTGAAACCCGGCCACGAGACGCCGACCAGCGTCCGCGTGACGAGCGTCGCGCCGGAAATCGTCACGCCGGGCCGCCGCTACGGCGGCGTCGTTAGGGAGATCGGCCGGGCCACGTTGTCGTTCCGTGTCAGCGGCACGGTGAGAGATATGCGCCAAGTCATGGGAGCGGGAGGTCGGGAGCATGCCCTTCATGAAGGCGACCGCGTCATGACGGGCGCGGCCCTGGCTTCGATCGATTCGGCCGACTATCGCCGGGAACAGTTGCTTGCCGTCGAGCAGTTGGCGATTGCCGAAGCAAGGCTCGCCCAGCTCGAAACCGAATCGGAGCTGGCCAAGCTCGAACTGCGCCGCATCGGTCAGCTCGTTCGTCGCGGCTCAGTGACGGACGCGGAACTCGACACCATCCGCAGCCGGCAACGGTCGACCGCGGCGGCCGTCGACGGCGCGCGACGCGACGTCGAGTCGGCCCGGATCCATCTGGAACAGGCCGAGGCAGACCTGGCGTCGTGCACCCTGTTCTCGCCGCTTGAAGCCGGGACGGTGGCTGCCCGCTACATCGAGGTCGGCGAGCGGGTCGCCGCCAGCGAGCCGGCGTTTCTGCTGCTCGATCTTTCCAGCGTCGTGATCGCCTTCGGCGTGCCCGATACGGTCGTGGGGCGGTTACAGTTGGGGCAGGTCCTCCAGGTAAGCTGCGAAGCGCTTCCAGGCCAGAACTTTCGGGGAATCATCCACAAGATCGCCCCGGCCGCCGATCTGGCGACTCGCACCTACGCCGTCGAAGTACGCGTCGACGATCCGCAGGATTTGCGGCCGGGCATGATCGCCACCGTGGCGATCGACGAAGAACTGCGAGAGTTCTTGCTGCCGCTGGCGGCCATCGTGCCCAAGGCGTCGGACGGGAGCTACGAGGTCTTTCGCGTGGCCGAGGAGAACGGCCGGCCAATCGTCCATCGCGTGCCCGTGGAATTTGAGGACCTGATTGACGACCGCGTGACCGTCCGAATCGGCGACGGAACCGCGCTGAAAGCGGGCGACCGCATTGTCGCCACAGGAACTCACCGTTTGTACGACGGCCAGCAGGTTCAGATCAGCCAATAAGGTCAAGGAGCCGACCGTGACGCAATCGTCCGACCAGCCGTCCGGCGAAGGCCGCCTGACGACGGCACAATACTTCGTCTACAAACGGCCGATCGGCTGGACGCTCCTGGTGGCCACCGCGCTATGGGGCATTTATGCCTATCGCTCCATGCCGGAGAGGCAAGATCCGCTCCTCCAGGTGCGCAGCGGCGTCGTCGTGACGGCGTATCCCGGAGCCAACGCAGTCGAGGTCGAGCAGGAGCTCACGCGCAAAGTCGAGAAGAAACTCGCCGAAAACCCGAACGTCGAGCACGTGCGCTCGGTTAGTCGTCAAGACCTCTCTGTGGTGTTCGTCGATCTGTACGAGTCCGTCGAAGATGCCGAGCCGGTCTGGCACGACCTGGACAACAAGCTGTCGGCGATGACAGACCTCCCCACGGTCGCCGGCGAACCTCTGCGCCCCAGGCTGGACAAGGATTTTGGCGACACCGTGAGCTTGATGCTCACGCTGAGCAGCCCGCCCATCACCGACACCGAGGTCGAATGCCGCGCTCGAGCGATCGCCGATCGGCTGACCGAGGTTCGCGGCTCACGCCCGATCGATAAGCGTGCGCGGAGGATGAGCAGCGTTCTGATCCACCCGGCGAGTTTCGACGCCAGCCTCGTGGAGCGACTCGGGCGCTCCGCACTAAGAGCTCTGGCCGAACGCGGCCTGGCCGACGACGGGCAGTACGTAAAGATGCTCGGCGCCGCCGCGATCGACTTTCATCTGCTGCCCGATGTGACCCCAGATCGTCTTCGCCGTGATTTCCAGCACTGGCAAGAAGAGACGATGGGCGCCAGCCTGACGAGCTATCCCGACGTCTGGCCGCCGGTGGAAGTCGAATCGCTCGACGACTTGGCTCGGGCACTGAAGGAGCGATGCCAAGCCGAGCCAGGCGGAGTCGCCACGTATACCTACAAGCAACTACACGCCTTCGCCGACCTGATTCAAGACAAACTCCGACAGTCGCCGAAGGTAGGCAAGATCGAACAGTTTGGCGTCGTCGATGAGGCTATTTATCTGTACATGAGTGGGCGACGCCTGGGGGCGTCGGGCTTCGACGTCGATGCGCTCTGCCGACAGATCGCTCAGCGGAACGTCGATGCTCCGGGCGGAACCTTCGAGCTGCCTCACGAGAGTCTGACGGTCAAGCCCAGCGGCAGGCTCGGCGGACCGGCCGATCTTTCCGACATCGTCGTCGACGTGCGGAACGGTTACCCGATCTATCTCGGCGACCTCGTCGAAGTCGTGCGCGGCTACGAAGATCCTCCCCGCGTTCTTAACCTGCGGACGATCAAGGCCGGCGAGCGGCTTTGGACGACGCGGGCGGTGACGCTGGCGATACGCCAGGTCAAAGGGAGTCAAATCGCCGACTTTTCGCGCGAGGTCGACGCGGCCCTCGCGTCGCTGAAGAACGTTTTGCCCGGCGACCTTCGGATCGAGCGCACGAGCGACGAACCCGAGCGCGTGGCGCACAAAATCGGCGAGTTCAGGCGGTGCCTGTTCGAGGCGATCGCCATCGTGGTCGTCGTGGCCCTGCTGTTCATGGAGTGGCGCAGCGCCGTTGTGGTGGCGCTGTCGATTCCCATCACCCTGGCGATGACCCTGGGCATTTGCTCGCTGCTGGGCATCGATCTGCAGCAGGTCTCGATCGCGGCCCTGATCATCGCTTTGGGTTTGCTGGTTGACGACCCCGTCGTCGCTTGCGACGCGATCAATCGTGAAATGGCCCGGGGCGAGCGCCGCGACGTTGCCGCCTGGTTGGGGCCCCAGAAGCTGGCCCGCGCGATCCTCTACGCCACCGTCACGAATTGCGTCGCCTTCTTGCCGCTGCTGCTCATCACCGGCCTGCTCGGCGAATACATCTACTCGCTGCCGGTCGTGATCGCGGCTTCGCTGGTTTCAAGCCGCATCGTCTCGATGACGTTCATCCCGCTGCTCGGCTACTGCATGCTTCGGGGACAACCCGGCATGGAAGCAGGCCTCGCAACCGGCGCCAGAAGCAATCGTTTCGCTCGCCTCTATAACGGCCTTTCCGAGTGCTGCATGCGGCACAAATGGACGTCACTTGCGGGCTGCCTGATTGTGCTGGCCACGGCGTGCAGCCTGGTGCCCCTGATCGGTACGAGCTTCTTCCCCAAGGATCTGCATACCGTCTTTACGGTCGATCTGCACCTGCCCGAGGGAACCCCGATCGGAGAAACTCGCGTCGAAACGATGCGGGCCATCGGCGAAATCGACCGTCTGCTGGCCGACGACGTGCGGGCCTATACCACCTTCATCGGCGCGGGGGGACCTCGGTTCTGGTTGTCGATCGTGCCCGAGCAGCCCGCCAGCAACTACGCGCAGATTATGGTCCACACCCGCGACTGGTCCCGCACGAGCGACCTGGCCGACCGGCTGAAGCGAGATCTTCCGCCGCGGATGGCCACGGCCCGCGTTCGCGTCACCCAGCTCGAGGCCGGCCCGCCTATCGGTCTGCCCGTGCAAGTGCGCATCGGCGGTTCCGACATCGCAACGCTGCGAAGCCTCGCCGAACAAGTGAAGAGCCTGATGCGCGGTTTCGACGGCACTACGGATATCCAGGACGATTGGGGGCCGGAGAGCATCCAACTCGGGCTGCAGGTTTCGCCCGAGCGCGCCAACCTCGCCAGCGTGACGAACGAGTCGGTGGCAAGGCTCGTGAACGGCGCGCTGGCGGGAATTACGGCGACGCAGATTCGCGAGGGAGACCGCTTGATCCCCGTGGTGCTGAAACTCCGCCCCGACGAACGAAGCCGGCTGAACGACCTTCGCGTCCTGAGTCTGCCCACCGCAGGGGGCGAGTCGCACGTGCCGCTGGACGCGGTTGCCGCGTTCAGGCCCGAGGCGGTTGTGCCGAAGGTCGCGCGTCGAGACCACGAGCGCTGCATCACCGTCAAGTGCGACACGGTGCGAGGCGTCTTGCCGAGCACCCTGGTGAAGCACCTCGAGGCGAAACTGCCCGATCTGTCGAAGGGCTGGCCCTCCGGCTACAAATACGCCTTCGGCGGCGAAAAGGAAGAACAAGAAAAGGGGTTCGCTTCGACCTGCATCGCCATGCTCGTTTCGCTGGCGGCGATCTACCTGGCGCTCGTCGTCCAGTTCAACAGCCTGACGAAGCCCATTGTGGTCTTCGCCGCCGTGCCTTTCGGGATGGTCGGCGGACTGATGGGACTCTTGTTTTTCAACCTGCCAATCGGGTTCTTGGCGCTGTTGGGCCTCGCATCGCTAGCCGGGGTGATCATCAGCCACATGATCGTTCTCTTCGAGTACATCGAAGAGGCTCGTGACCGGGGCGAGCCGCTGCGAAAGGCCGTGATCGACGCCGCACTCATCCGCCTCAGACCGGTGCTGGTAACCGTGCTGGCCACCGTCGGCGGCCTGATTCCGTTGGCCATGCGAGGCGGGCCGCTCTGGGAACCGCTCTGTTACGTCCAGATTGTCGGGCTGGTGGTGGCGATGCTGGTCACCAAGATCGTCGTGCCCGTACTCTATGTTATCTTCGTCGAACACTTGAAGATTATCCGCTGGTCTGCGGCCAGCTAGCGCGCGGCCGGTTCACGACTTCTGACCTCGTGGCGTTTACCCGTGGTAGCCAACGGCGCGAATTATGCTTTCGGGCCGGCCTTGAGCGTCGTCGCCGCGGGCGCCCTTGGCTTCCGGTTGAACGACGTCGTGGCGGTAGTTCGAGGCGGGCTACGTCTCCCGCAGGGCATCCACCACTTTCATACGCACCGCACGCAGGGCCGGCAAAAGCCCGCCGGCAAGTCCCGTCGCCATCGCCAGCAGGGCGCCCTCGATCAACACGTCTCGGCCGAAACGGAAGGTAAACGTCAGCTCGCTGAAGGTCACCCAGTTCGCGGTGCCGGTCGAAAGACCGTTCACCGGCCAGGCGCCGAGACAGCCGATCGCACCGCCGACGAGCGCCAGAACTGTCGATTCCAACAGAAACCCGGCCATCACGCTCCGGCGGCTGAAACCGAGTGCCCGCAGCGTGCCGATTTCGCGGGCGCGGCTGGAAACGGCCGCGAACATCGTGTTCGCCACGGCGAACATGGCGCCGATCGTTAGAAACAGGGCGATGATCCGTCCGACAAACTTGATCGCGATTCCGGCCAGCGCCTGGTCGGCGTAATATTCTCGCTCGGTGATCGCCTTGAGCGAAAACTGCTCGTCGCCGATCAGCCGCGATTTCAAGTCTAACAGGGCCTGTGGACCCGTGGCCCGAAGCTGCACCGAAGAGACTATGCCGTTGCGGCGGCTCGCCTGGCCGAGCACCTTCAGGTCGGTCCAGACCTCGCTTTCGGCCGCGCTGTCGCTAGCCTCGAACAGCCCGACGATGCGGAAACGCGTGTCGAGCACTTCGAGCTCTTCCCCCAGCCCGGCGCCGGTGAACCGCGCGGCAATCGACCGGCTGGTGATCGCCTCTCGCAAGCCCGGCTGGGCGTCGCGCCCCTCCACGATCCGAAAGCCGGGACGCAACTCGCGGGCGACCGGCGTCACGCCCCGCAGAATGAGGTTCGTGTGGCCGCCGTCGGTGCGGCGCGTGGTGTTGACCACCACCACCAGTTCGCCCGACGATAGGGCCGTGCCGTCGGCGTCCGTCGCGATCCCCGGCAGGGCGGCGATCTGCCGCATGATTTCGTCGTTGATCCCGCTCACGGTTTCGGCCGTCGCCCCCTTGCGGAGCACGATCAGGTCGAGCGGGCCGCCCGATACGTCGAGCGCGTGGTCGAGCCCGGCCGCTAGTCCGAACGCCAGCACCGTAGCCCAGACGACGAGCGCCGTGCCGAACACGGTCATCAGCGAGGTGGTCCAGCGGGCCCGCAGACTGCGAATGTTGTATTTCAGCGGGAGCATGGAACGAAGGTGGGCCTGGAAGATTGAAAAAGGATCGCCACCACGTAGATCACGGAGTCACGGATCACAGAGTCATGGAGAAGAGAAAGGAGTTGGACGGCGACTGCGCCAATCTGGCCGCTCCCGGAAGAGGGAACAACTTACCGCTCAAGTGTTCCATTGTTTGTAGCATCATCAGCCGTTCTCCGTGACTCCGCGATCTATGTGGTGGTTTAGTTAAGTGACTCGCGCTCGATGGAAATACCTGTGGTGATTCCACCCGCCCCCACCCTGCCCTGTCCCGCAGGGAGGGAGAGGGTTTTTTGTTGCGAACCTCGGCATTTAAACGACTCTTCGCAGGCCGTCGACAACCGATAGGTGCGCGGCACGCCAGGCGGGAAAGATACCGCTCATCAGCCCGATGGCGCCGGCCAGCAACAAGCTGTGAACCGCCGTGATCCAGGGAATGTAGAACATGTTCAGCCCCGGCACGGGGATCTGGCTCATGTCGATCGTCGCAAACAGGGCCTTCGCCCCGAATGACCCCAGCAAGCCACCGATCAGCGCGATGGCGATCGCCTCGCCCAGGACCAGCCCTAAGATCATCGGCCGTTGAAATCCGATCGCCTTGAGCACAGCCACTTCCCTCGTCCGTTCGCGGAGCGACATGGCCATGGCGTTGCCCGCCACGCAAACTAGCGAAAACACGACCGCCAGTGCCGTGTTGCGGATGAAAGCCTGCACGTTGCCTATCATTTCTGTGAACATTTGCTGAAAAGCCTGCTCGGTCATAGCGCGAGCCGGCGCGTCGCTGCCGACCAGCCGCACGTCGATGCGGCGGGCAAGTTCGGGCAAGACCTCCGCCGAGGACGCCTTCACCGAAACGATGCCGATCATGCCGGCGATGGCGCTGCGTTTGGCCTTCAGCGCCTCGTCGAGATAGGCCCATTGGAACCAGAGCATGTCGAGATCGGCCGTTTCCGCCCCGTCGTAAATGCCATCGACCGTCAGCTCCAGGTCAACGGCGTACACGTCGCCCTTTAATACGATCTTGTCGCCGATCTTCCATCCCTTGTTGCGAGCCAGCCGTTTGCCCACCACGCAGCCCGTGCGATCATGCTGCCATTTGGAGAGCTGGTCGGGAGGAACGAGGTATTCGTCGTAGACGTTGAAGATGGCGTTGGGGTCGGTAGCAAACTGGGCGAAGGTCATTCGCTCTTCTTTATATTTGCCGCCGAACCACGACATGCCGGCCGCCGCCTTCACTCCCTCGATGGCCCGCACCTTGTCGACGTGCGAAACGGGAATGAGGCTCGTGATTCCCTGCCGGTGCGTCACCACGAGACGGTTGTATTGTACCGAGGCCGCCGCCAGCTCGTCCTGGAACTCCAGGTAGCCGTAGAGCAGCGTCACGAGAAACAGGCTTACCGCGATCGACAGCACGGTGAACGTGGAGCGAACCTTGTTGCGCAGCACGTTCTTGAAGACGTAGGGCAAGAACTTCACGGCCCCTCCAGCTCAAGCGAGCGGTCGCGACTGGCCGGCCCGTCCAGTTCCAGCAAGTCGACTTCTCCTTCGGCAAACGTCCCCTTGTCGAGGTGCAGCAAGCGATTGGCCTTGCGCGCGGCGCGCGGGTCGTGCGTGACCATGACGATCGTCTTGGTAAAATCCTCGTTGAGCTGTTCGAGCAGGTCGAGAATCTCCACCGCGGCCGCGGCGTCGAGGTTGCCCGTCGGCTCGTCGGCGATGAGCAGCAGCGGGTCGTTCACCAGCGCCCGCGCGATGGCCACGCGTTGCTCCTGCCCGCCCGAAAGCTGCCGCGGGTAGTGGTCCATGCGGTTCGCCAGACCGACGATGCCCAGGGCCGTTTCCACGTGCTCGCGCCGCTGCCGGCGTGACAGGCCCGTCAGCAAAAGCGGCAGCTCGACGTTCTCAAAGGCCGTAAGAACCGGCATCAGGTTATACAGTTGAAATACGAAACCCAGGTGCTCCGACCGCCAGCGCGTCAGCGCGCTTTCCGAGAGCTGGCACAGGTCGGTTCCCGCCACCATCACGGTTCCGCTGGTCGGCCGGTCAAGTCCGGCGATCAGGTTCAGGAGCGTCGACTTGCCCGAACCCGACGGGCCCATGATGGCCACGAACTCGCCGTCGGCGATGTCGAGATCGGTGGGAGCGAGAACCGGCACGCGAATGCGGTCGCGGTAATAGTCCTTCGTCAGGTCGCGAATCTGCACCAGCGCCGAAGATTCTCGTTCGCGGTTCATTGAGCCGGCAACCCTTCGGCGACCACGGGCACGTCGGCCCTCAGATCGGCCGGCGGCTCGACGACGATCGTGTCTCCTCCCGCGAGATCTCCCTCGACGCGCACCAGGCCATCGCTGGGTTCGCCGACGCGCTTCACAGGCACGCGTTCGGCACGACTTTCCTTCAGCCGCCAAACGAACAACCCGCCCTCGGCCGTGACTAGGGCCGCCGGCGGAACGAAAAGGGCCTTGACGTCGCTGGCGGCCTGATCTTCGGCGTCGGGCGGCAGGAAGTGCACCGTGGCGCTCAGGTCGGGGAACAGCCGCTGGTCGGCATCGAGGATCTCGACTTTGACCTTGACGATGCCGCGCGTTCGGTCCCCCATCGGCACGATCTCGCGCAGCCGCCCGCGGTAGCGCCGTTGGCTGACGGCGTCCACCGCCACCTCGGCCGGCTGGCCGCGGCTGAGCTGCGCCAGGTAGTCTTCCTTGACGTCGGTATCGACCTCCAAAGCGTTGAGATCGGCCAGCGTGGCCACGCTGCCGCGCCCCGATGCGGCCCCCATGCCGCCGGGAGTGATCGTCTCGCCCACCTCGGCCTCCTTGTCGATGACCGTGCCGTCAAAAGGAGCGTAGATGTGCATGTTGCGGATCGATTGCTCCATTTCGCGCACCTGCGCCTCGGCGGCACGCACCGAGGCCGACAGGGAATCGACTCGTAGCCGGGCCATGTGAAAGTCGGTCTCGGCCGTTTCCAGGGCGGCGTCGGTTCCGGCTCCTCGGCGATGGATTTGCTGCTCGCGGCCGAAATCGCGCTCGCGTTGTTGCAGTTGGCGGCGGGCCTGCGCCAGTTCGGCCTGCGTCTGTTCGACCATTACCCGGCGGTGGTCGAGCATGGCCACCTGGTCGTCGTGCTCCAGAACGGCCAGGAGATCGCCCTTCTTGACCTCGGTTCCTTCCTCGAAGAGGAGCTCCTTAATTCGGCCCGAAGCTTTCGCTCCCACGGCCGCGTGGCGGCGCGATTCCAGATAGCCGGTGGCGGTAAGCACGGCCCTGGCCTGGCCGACCGACAGCACGCGGACGGCGTCGGTTTTGACCCGCTGGGCCGGCTGAAGCTGGTCGCGAAGCCGCTGGTAGCCCATCGCGCCGGCTGTTCCCAACGCAGCCACGAACAGTATGGCCAGCAATTTGAACGGCGATCGGCGGCGACGCTGCGAGCGATCGATCTTGAGGGCCGAAAGTTCGCCGCGCGAGGCCGCCTGGCCTGGCGGGCGAGGGAGCGTTTTGACGGAAGCAGTCATGAACGTTTGCGCGAAATCACTGGGTCCCGGACACGTTTTTCGCTTGACACCCGACTTTACCATCATAACCGAGGCGCGCCGGGGCAAATAGCCAAAGTAGCGGCCGTCGGACGAGGTCGACGGTCTCCGGGCCGGCCGCAAAGGGTGTGGTCTCGAAGAATGGAAGATTCTTCTGCCGCGGTGCAACGGCACGCGGGAGCGTGCCTGCTACTTTACTCCTCGCCTTCGGCGACGAGCCGTTCCCAATACTCCTTCGCTTCCGTCCACATTTTCTTGCTCTGGTCCGACTCCGGACGGTCGCTTCCTTCGATCGCCTGGCGACGCTCATCGAGCCAGTCGAGAAAGAACTGGGCCGAATCTTTGCTGACCGGCTTCCGCTTTTCGCCAATCTCCACATACCAGGGGGCGCTCGTGGCGAAGCGGTAGGTGTCCTCGTTGTCGGTCACCGCACGAACCAGAAACCAGCCGCTGGCGTCGAACTCAAGAGGCGGAAAACGTCCCGTCTGGGCCAACTCGTCGTAGCGCAGGCTCTGGGCTACGCGACCGTCCTTGACCAACTCGAAGTAACTGATCGGCTCCTGGGTGGCGAAGTTCAGTCCGACCTCAAACGTGATCTGCTCACCTTCCGCTGCCTGAAAGACGTGGCCGGGCTGCCGGCCGTTGGCGAAGGGGCAGATCAGAGGGCCGTTGGTCACCACCGCGCGGCCGAGGCGAAGCCCTTTCCACCAAGCGTCGTAAGTAAAATTCTCTTTGTCGACCCAAACGTAGACACGGTTGTAGCCGAGCGGGTTGGGCGCCTCGCCCGTACCGCTGCCGGCGGTGGGAGGGATGCGCAATCCGCAGTTAAGCACGTGGTAATAGATCTCGTGCGACCAAGACCCGACGCCGGCGGGGCCGCCCGACCGTTCATCGCGCGGCCGGCCGGTCGGGTCCTCGTGGGTGGCGGTTCGGCAGAACTGGTCGTCGCAGAGCTCGATCGAGTCGACACGGCCGGTCGCCAGCCACAGCGGCAGGTCCCAGGCCGTAACGCGAGACGCGTCGATCCAGGCCGCTTCCTGTTCGCGCGCCGCCGACAACAAGTTCAACTGGCTGTCTGGCGATTCGCTCGCCGCGAGCGGCTTTTGAAGGTTGAGGAACAAGAGCGTGCCCCCTGCGCCCACGCTCTCGCCGGCAACCAGGTCGTAGTAGCGATTGCCGTCGAACCGCTTTACGGTGTCGGCCGGCGGCGGCTTGCGGGCCCACTCGGTTTTTTTCTCCGACCAGGTGACGATGCTGGCCACATGCAGGTCGTCCGCCCGCATCAGCAGTTCGGCGTCCTTGATCGGCCGGTGGACATGCAGGTCGCCCGACCACCACCCTTCGTTGGCCATGTCGTATGCCCGTTTCAAATGGAAGACTTTATCGTCCTTAGACTGGTCTTCCATGACGAAGTAGCCGTCTGCCTTGAGGTATTCCGGTCCGTGCTCGATTTTGTAGTGGTAAGTGCCACGAGGCAGTTTTAACTTGACCGTCCCCGGAAAGACAAAGTGGTCGTCCCACGCGATCGTTTTGGCGACGCGCTGCGGGCGGTCCTTGTCGTTGCGCAGGTGCATCCGGCAGGGGATGGGCTTATTGGTAGCCGGATCGACGATGGTGAGCGTCAGCTCTCCCGCTGCGAAGGCGAACGAGCCGCCGGCCAGCAAACACGCCGTAACGGCAAAAGCGAGGAAGACTCGTATTCCCTCTCCCTTTGGGAGAGGGCTAGGGTGAGGGCGGCTTGCCGTCACATTGGCGGACGTTGACAAACCGGTCTCTGTTTGGCGCCATTCCTCTCTCGGAGCGCGAGGGTTATGGGGGAGAGGGTTAGGGTGAGGGCGGCTTGAGACCACAAACGATCCTCCATCGGTTGTTGCCGGACGCTCCAAGTGTAGCATGCCTGCTTGTTCCGCCGGTCTAACTATGTTATCCGTTACCGCGGACGGGGCACGCACATTGGCAACTCAAGCTCCCCATGCCTCTTGAACCTACCTGGTACGACGTCACGATTCGGCTGCTGTTGACCATCTTTGCCGGCGGTTGCATCGGCATCAACCGCGGTGAGCACGGCCAACCGGCCGGAATGCGGACGACCATCCTCGTTTGCCTCGCCGCCTCCGTCTCGATGATTCAGGCCAACCTGCTCCTGAACACAATCGGCAAGGCCTCCGATTCTTTCATCGTGCTCGACCTGATGCGGCTTCCGCTAGGCATCCTATCGGGAATGGGTTTTATCGGGGCCGGCGCAATCCTGCGCCGGGGCAGTATGGTGATGGGGGTCACGACGGCCGCCACGCTCTGGTATGTCACGGTGATGGGGCTGTGCTTCGGCGGCGGCCAACTCAGCCTGGGACTGGTGATGCTCATTCTAGGCATCGTCGTGCTCTGGACCTTGAAATGGTTCGAAGAGGGGCTCAAGCAAGACTGCCGCGGTATGCTGCGGCTACGGATCGAGCGAGACGCTCTGAGTGAGGACGAAGTCCGCGGTTTGCTGACCGGCGCGGGTCTGCGCGTGAAATCATGCGCGGTACGGTATAGCCCACAAGCGCAACGTCGCTATCTCCGTTGCGACCTGCGCTGGCGGGGATACGTCTACGACACCCGCACCCCTGAGGTGATCGAGCGTCTCGCCCGGCACGAGGGCGTGTCCCGCCTGTCGTGGGAACCGTGACTCAATGACCTGACTGGCACGGTGCTGGTCCTCGCGGACTGTCGTTAAGCGACGCCACGGCAGCACCGGCGCGACAAGCTCACGGCCTGCTCAGCGCCGTGAGCTCGGCCACCTGACTTGCACCTCGCGAGGGACCGGCCTCTTTCAACTTGTCGAACAACAACCCCTTGGTGTAGCCATTGTTCAACACGATCGGCTCGTTGGGCCGTCCCGCGGGAAAGATGGCCAGCACCGGCACGAGCCGGCCGCCCGTCAGTTTCTCCAGCAGTTTGCTCTCCTCCTGCGGGTAGCGCGTCATATCGGCCACCATCGTCACGACACCGTTGTCGGTGACCACTTGTTTCGTTTCGGCCGTGTTCAGCACGAGTCTTTCCAGCGTTTTGCAGGTCACGCACCAGTCGGCCGTGAAATCGACCATCACGGTCTTTCCGTCGTTCGTCAGGGCAACGAGATCCTGCATCGAGAAGGGACGCCAGGGTAAACGATCGACATTTTCGGTCTGGGGCTCCCGGGCGACGGCCGGAGCGTCGCCGAGCGCCGCGATTTCGCGTTCGACCGCCCGTTGGAACCGCTCCTGCATCACCGGACCGACCCACTGAAAGGCGACCACGGCGGTCGCACCGGCGAACGCGCTCCCCAGACCCCAGGCTCGCAGCTTTTGCGGCAACTCGGCGTAGAGGGGCGTGCGCCCGATCCACCAGCAGCCAGCCCACAGGCCGACCAATAGAGCGAAGGTCGGCACCATGAGCTGCCACTTGACGAGCGTCAGCAGGTACACGACCGTCGCCAGGAGCACGAAGCCCATGGTCTGCTTGAAGGTGTCCATCCAGGCGCCCGGCTTGGGCAAAAACCGGATGAGCTGCGGATAGGCGCCGATGAGCAGGTAGGGACTCGCCATCCCCAGGCCGATGCTCGCGAACATCAGATAGGTCACCAACGGGGGCTGGGCGACGGCGAATCCCAACGCCGAACCGAGGAACGGACCGCTGCACGGCGTGGCCAGCACGGTGGTGACGGCCCCCTTGGCAAAGGCCCCCGAAAAGCCCTCCTTCGCGGCAAGTTGTCCCGCCTTGTTGCCCCCGGCGAAACCGGGGATGGGAATCTCCCAGACCCCCAGGAAGCTCAGGGCCATGACGAAGACCAGCCCCGCCAGCGTGATGTTGAAACCGTCGTAGGAGAACTGCTGCCCCCAGCCGAATTGCTGGTTGAACCAGAGGCGTGAGACGACGGGCAAAGTCGCCAGGGCCATGAAAACGGCGAGCATGCCGGCGGAGTACCAGAGGTTAAGCAAGAAGGCCCGCTGACGGCTGTGCCCACTTTGCTCCACAAACGAGAGAATCTTGAGGCCAATGACGGGCAGGACACAGGGCATCAGGTTGAGGATCAAACCTCCCAGGAAGCCCAGCCCCATCATCCAGGCCAGCGACGTTTCTTGGCCGTTTGCCCCCGCAGGTTTAAGGAGGTCGGGGTTGAGGCCGGCCTTGCCCCCTTTGGGCGGCGGTTCGGAAGAACCGCGGGCCGAGGTTGCGCCGGGGTTTTTCACCAGCTTTTCCACGTCGGTGTACTTGGAGTTCTCGACGAACTTCAGCGGCACCTGGCCCTCCGCCGTCTTGCCGATGGCCAGGTCGACGGCGAAGCCGATCGCCGCGGGAGCCTTACAGCCGCCGTCGTTGTTTTTGCAAATCTGGTAGCCGAGCGCCCCCTCGACCGTGATCGGGCCGGGTTTCGCGCGGGCCGCCGCCGTGAGTTCGACGGTCCAGGTGACGGGTTCCTCGTGGTGCCCCAGCGAGCTGGTCGCCTCTCTGACCGGCTTCTCGCTGGCCACCACCGGGCCGCTCTTGAGCCCGGCCATCCTGGTAAAGTGAAGCAGCGTCGGCTTGGAGCCCACCGAGGCGCCCGGTCTGGTGCTCAGTTCGTACACGTGCCACCCCGGTTCGGGTTCCGCCGTGATCGTCAGCCGGAACGTGTCGCCAGGCCCAGCCGCTCGGGGCGAAACGTGCCCGCTGAACGTGATGCCATCGGCCTCATAACGGTCGGTGCTTGGCGGCGGCTCCTGCGCCGGCGGCGTCGCTCCCAACGAAAGGGCAGGATCGAGCGTGGCAGTGAACGGAAAATCCTGGGGGAACAGGCATTGCCCCTCCCGGCAGGTCTGGGCGAAGACTTTTCCTTCGATCTTGAGGTTCTGGGGATCGACGCCTTCGGCCAGGTCGAGGGGCGCACTCCACGTGACGGTGCCCTCGTGCTCTTCGAGGGTGAGTCCGGGGAAGGCGACGTCATCCACGTGCTTCTTGGGCTCGGGCGAAGCCTTGAATGAGCCCATCACTTTGTAGTCCGGGCTGGCCTTGAGCTTGATTTCGCTTCGCACCGGGCCGCCGGCCGCTTGCGTAATCGAATAGATGTGCCACTCGTCGGCGATCTCGGCCGTGATCACCAGCCGCCCTTTGCGGCCGTCCTTCGCCATGTTGAAGGCCGCCGATGCGGTGACCAGCGACTTGGTGTCGGCCGGGGGCTGTGAAACCCCTTTAAGATCCTGCAAAAGGTCGAGCTGAGCCTGAACGCGGGCGCAGGGCACCAGCGATGCGACAAGACCAGCGGCAACGGCTGCGAAAACGACTGAACTCCGCGTTCGCATCGACGGACTCCCCTGTTTCGCTAACTGTCTATCAAGGACGGGGTTGAACCACGATTTTAGGAGGCTCGTCTCTGGCCGGTCAATGGTTACAAAAAAGATAGCAGGCCCGCTCAGTCGCGCCGTGGCCGCGCCACTTTTCGACTCTGCTCGGCCCGCAGCCGACTTCGTGAGAAGTCGTGCCGTGGTCGAGGCTACAGCCAGAGTCCCTCAACTGCTGCACAATGTGCCGCTCCCGCGTCAGCCGACGAGTAACGTGGGCTAACGGCCTGAAGCAACGGCACGACGGAGCGTGCCTGCTACTTCGATTATACGCCCCTACGAGCGGCGGGAGATCAGCCAGTTGTTGTCGGCCGGAGCAAAGAGGGCACGGAACGGCGTGTGGTGGACGCCGACCGCCCGCCGGCCGGGGTACCAGACGATGTTGATCGTCAGGTTCCAAGCCTGCTGCATGCTGCCGACGGTGCCGGCGTGCCCGGGGATGACGTAGTTATACCAGCCCCAAAGATCCCAGCGGTTGGTGAGCGGAATGCGGAAATCGGAGCCGACGATCCCCTGGCTGTTGCTCGTGCCGCCCACCCAGATTCGCCCCTGCGTGCCGTTGCTGAAGGTATAGCGGTAAAAGCCGTTATACATGTCGAGGGTTTGAAACCCGACAAACGCATTGTTCACAAAGGCGTGGCCATCGTGTACGTGGAACGCGCCCCAAAAGCCGAACTCATGCCCGAACAGCGTGAGATAGCTCAATTCGGCGCGAATCTGACCCACGCTGTACTTGGCGTAGTAGTTGTCGTGCATGTAGTCATAGACGAAGCCGCCCTGCATGCCATAACCGTCGTGGGCGCGGCGGAACAAGCCGACGGTGAGAAACTGCTGGTCGCGCTCTTTCGTCTGAACGCCGTTGGCCATGTTGCCGTTGAGATCGCTCTGCAGAAAAGTCGCGCCCACCTGGTAACCCAGCCCCAGGGGACTCAGGCCGAGCCACTTGCCGAAGTGGCCCGAGAAATTGACCCCTTCGTGGTAGCCGAAGTTGCCGTTGTTACCCAGGTCCATCGGGCCGGTGAAGCCCTGCACCCCAAGAAATAACGCCGTTTCATCGACGAAACGACGGGGAATGCAAACCCCGTCGCAAGGTCTCAGGTGCTGGTCGCAGTCGGGATCGTCCTGATAATACGGCCCCCACTGGCTGTTGCCGTACGCGCAGTTGTCGCAGCAGTCGCCGTAGCCATCACCGTCGTAAACCATCTCGCCGTCTTCCCCTTCGATCACCGTCCCTTCGGCCCCGGTTCCGTCGTCGATGACAGGGGCTTCGGTGCCCTCGGGTTGCACATAGGGCCGAGCCCGAGGAGCCAAGGTCGGTTGCCCCGGCGCGATCAGTTCGGCGTTGCCCGCGCTGCGCCCAACCTGCCGGACCGTCCGCGCCTGTCCGGGAGTGAGAACCTGCGCTCCACCGAAATCGGGTTCCTCATAAATGATGTCACCCTCCTGCGGATCGATCGGCTGACCGGGCACGTAACGAATCACGCGTCCCCGCGCTCTGGAATTGGCGCCGCCAGCCGACTGCCAGCCCGGCAGGGGCCGGGGGGCGGGACCAGGGACGGCGTGGGAGAAGGTAGACGGGCTGCGCGTCGCACCCCTCATGCTGGCCGTCTTTGGTTTGATGGTGCGGGCCGGCACGCTCCGCATGGGCGCAGAAGGCGCTTGGGCTCGATCTTCAGAGACCGCCGCGCCATCCGAATCGACGCTTCGCGCTCTGGCGAACTTCTGGCCCAACGCTGGCTGCGTGATTCCGAGAGAAACCAGCAGCAGTGCCCCACCCGTTACCCAGCTTATCTGACTTCGCGTCACGGGGTGCATCCGAAAGACTCCTCGGTGGCGTTAACGGCCGCCTGCAAGGCCGCCTCTTCATAAACAGCCAAGCTATCGGAATCGGAACAGCCAGAACTTTCGTCAAAGTCGACGAAATCGGAAAACCGAGTACAAACTACGTACTCAAAAGATTTTTCCAACTAGCCGCCGACGATCTGCTTTACCGTGGGACGGGCGTCTCGCCGGCCTGGATCTCGGGACGCTCTTACGCTTACGCAACCTCTAACGCCTGCCCCAGATCATCGCGCAGGTCGTCGAACGACTCCAGGCCGACGCTCAGCCGGATCAGGCTATCGGAGATGCCGTGCGCAAGACGGTCTTGCCGGTCGTAGCTGGCGTGCGACATGGCGGCCGGCTGCTCGATGAGCGACTCGACCGCTCCCAGGCTTACCGCCAGGTGGAACAACTTCGTGCTCTCGACGATTTTCTTCGCCGTCGTAAAGCCCCCCTTCGCCTCGAAGCTGAGCATCCCGCCAAAACCGCCCGACATCTGCCGCCGGGCGATCTCGTGACCTGGGTGGGTTGGCAAGCCCGGGTAAAGCACGCGGTCGACGTTTCGATGCGACTTGAGGAACTCGGCCACGGCGAGCGCGTTTTTCGAGTGCTCTCGCATCCTCAGTTCCAACGTCTTGAGGCCGCGCGAGCAGAGGAACGAATCGAGCGGCCCGAGCACGGCGCCCGTGGCATTCTGGATGAAATAGAGGCGGCTGTAGAGTTCCTTGTCGGCCACCACGAGCGCCCCGCCCAGCACGTCGCTGTGTCCGCCGATGTACTTGGTGGCCGAGTGCATGACGATGTCGGCGCCGAGTTCCAGAGGGCGAGTGAGAGCGGGGGAAGCCAGGGTGCTATCGACTCCTAAGAGCACGCCGTGCTTCTTCGCCAGCCGGGCCACGGACTCGATATCGGTGATCGACATCAAGGGGTTACCGGGACTCTCGATCCACATCAGGCGAGTTTGCGGCGTGATGGCCGCCTCCAGCGCGTCCAGGTCGGTCGAGTTGGCCAGCGTGACGCGGATGCCGGCCCGGTTCACGATCTTGTGCAGCAGCCTATAGGTGCCGCCGTAAATGTCGGCCCCCGCCACAACGTGGTCGCCGCTTTCGAGCAGCATGGTCACGCAATGCGTGGCCGCCATGCCCGAGGCGAACGCCAGCGCGCCGCAGCCCCCTTCCAGGTTGGCAAGGGTCGTTTCAAACGCCTTCCGCGTCGGATTCCCGCTGCGCGAGTAATCGAACTCGACTGTGGCCCCCGCGCTCGGCTGCACGAACGTGCTGGCCAGATGAATCGGCCGCACAATCGCCCCCGTCTGGCGATCGGCCTCTTGTCCAACATGGATGGCGCGGGTGCGAAAGTGCATGATGGTCTTGGGATTCGGGTCTTAGGTCTTGGAGCAGAGGGTAGGGCGGGACAACCGCAGCGAGTCCCACCTACGGTAGCTCAAAATCGATTTACCACCGGGGTTGTGGGACTCGCGCTGCTCGTCCCGCCTACGCATGTTCGAGCGCCTGGGCCAGGTCGGCGATCAGGTCGGCCGAGTTCTCGATGCCGCAGGCCAGGCGAATCATATTGTCGGGAATGCCGAAACGCCGCCGCTCCTCGGGCGAACACTCGTAGTAGCTCATGATCAGCGGCTGTTCGATCAGCGACTCGACTCCTCCCAGGCTCGGCCCGATGCGCGGGATGCGCACGCGGTCGACCACCGCCGCCGTCCGCCGCCAGTCGGCGTCTTTCACGAGGAAGGTCACGAGGCCGCCGAAGCCGCGCATCGTTCGCCGGGCGGTTTCGTAGTAGGCGTGCGTCTCCAGCCCCGGATAGTAAACCTTCTCGACCCTGGGATGCTGCTCCAGAAAGCGGGCCACCGCCAACCCGTTCTCGTTGTGCCGCTGCATCCGCAACTCGAAGGTCTTCAGGCCGCGCAGCAAGAGGTGGATGTTGTGCGGCGAATTGATCGCCCCCAAAATGCCGCGCAGCTTGCGGATCGGTTCCATCTTCTCGGCCGAGGCGATGATCACGCCAGCCAGCAGATCGTTGTGGCCCCCAAGGTACTTCGTGGCCGAATGAAGCACGTAGTCGATGCCGGCCGCCAGCGGCCGCAGGTTGTAGGGCGTGGCCAGCGTGGCGTCGATCAGCGTCTCGACGCCGTGCCGCTTGCCCAGCGCGGCGAAGCGCTCCAGGTCGACGACGCTCAAATGCGGGTTCGTCGGCGACTCGCTGACGAGCAACCGGGTTTTGGGCGTGATGGCTGCTTCCATCGCGTCGTAGTCGCAGGCCGTCACCTGCCTGGTCGTCACTCCGAAGCGCGAGAGATGCTTGACGCAGAACTCGCGGCTGCGGTGATAGCATTCGTCGAAGAAAATGACCTCGTCCCCCGCGTTCAGCCGGGTCATCAGCAGGCCGACGATGGCGGCCATCCCCGAGGAAAAGAGCAGGGCCGCCTCGCCCCCTTCCATCGCCGCCAGCTTGCGCTCGACGACTTTCTCGCTGGGGTTGCCGTAACGCCCGTACTCCTCCCGCGGCTGTTTTTGCTCGATGAAGTCGATCACCGCCTGCGAGCTGGCGAACGTGTAGGTTGACGAGCAGAAAATGGGGTCGGTCATGGCGTGGCCCGGCTTCTGCCGGTCTTCGCCGGCGTGAACAGCCGTCGTCGAGGGCTGCCAGCCGGATTCGCCCCCCGGTAAATCGTCGTGTGTCATCGCTGTCTCAGACCTGTCTGCTGTGCCCTGGCGCGGCCGCGCCGCGACAGAACGGGTAGCCTTGGAAACGCCTTTCGCGCCAGTCTCGTATCTCGTTGACTTCAAAAGCTCGAACCAGCGGCGGCCTGCAACAAAAAAGCCGCGGACCCGCTCGACGACGGTCGCGGCTTGCACGAGCTTTCGTTAGATCGCCTCGAACACGAAGTGCTGCCGTGCGGTTTTCGCAACGGTAAGGGAGGCGATGGCACTTTAGCAGGTGAAGGCTGCAAGCGGCCGCAAATCCCAATTCCGGGATTTTAACCGGCCGCGGGCGTCGTGGCTAGGGTTTTCGGTGTCGGCGCCTGGGAAGGCGGGCAGGCTCGCAAAGGGCGGCCCTAGCGGGCGCCGCCGCCTCGATGGCCGGGTTCGGCGAGCAGTTCGCTCAGTCGGCGGGGCAGCCGACCATCGATGAGGGCCCTCTCAAACGCGTCAAGATCGGGGTACAACTCGTGGCTCAAGAAGCGGACGGCCCAGTTATGTTTCAGCGGGCTGATGGTGACGACGGCCCGGCCATGTCGGTAGGCCTCCCACATTTCGATGGCGGTGCCCATGCTGGCCTCGGGCACGTAGGCGATGAGCACGTCGACTTCGCCGCACATCCGGTTGTGGTAAAAGAAGACTTGTCGTCCGCGATCTTCGCCGTAGGCCAACGACTCGCCGTGGTCCGCCAGCGGGTCATAGATCTCGGCATGCGGAAAGTGGTCGCTAAGCAGTTTTTTGAGTCGGCCGCGGTAATCCTGGCCATGCAGTGCCAGGCCCAGATGGGAGCCTTGCATAATCCCGGCGAGGAAGAAACGCCAGCGATGGAGCGTCACGGGTCGGTCTCACAAGTGTCCCCGGCGCAAGGTCCCCCCGCGGCGACGGTGGTAGCGCCGTAGAACCAGCGCAAAGGGAACCGGACAGAAGGCTGACTGGCGTGAAATACCGGAGGTGGGACTTGAACCCACACGACCTTGCGGCCACTGGGTCTTGAGTCCTGTGGGTGTCCCGTTGCGGTAACGTTGGCTTGGCGTTGCAATGATGCTTAAAGCGTTCAAATCCAAGGCGGTTACGTCGCCGCCTCGCCGACGTCGCATTGTAGCAGCATTGGCCTGATGCGGCCAATGCTGTTACCAATTCGGGTGCGTCAACGGCGTCAGCCCTCATCACGCATCGGTCGACGGCGCCTTGTGGCGGCGTGCGATGTCGCCGTTGGTCACGGTCGAGGCCGCGGGATTTACCAAAACACTGTAGGGAGGATCCCCACAGCGTTTGTAGTAAATCCCTGACTGTTGCCAACGGCAATACGGCGTTAGCTTTTACTCTCCGCGGACTAGCGGGCCGAGTCGCTCAAAGGATGGAGCGCTCCATGGAAGCCACGTGGCATGGTTGAAACACGATCACTGGCAACCGTCTGACAACTCCTTCTTTGACAACCTGAGGTTTTCCCATGCGGCGATTGATCTCCCCTCGTCGTTTCCGATGTGCCCGTCACCGCAAGCACCGGTTGAACCCCGGCACTCGCCGGGGGCAGAACGGTAGCAGGCCGCTGATCGAGATGCTCGAGGACCGCTCGTTGCTCAGCGGCGTCGATCCAAGTGCCAGCACGCTGGTAATCACCGTCAACACGACGGCCGACGACGACACCCGTGACAGCACCCTTTCGCTGCGTGAGGCGATCGAAATCTCCAACGGCACTCTGCCGCTCACCGCACTCAGCACACAGGAGCGCGCCCAGGTGACGACCGGAACCAGCCCCACGAACGTGATCGACTTCGATATCCCCGGCAGTGGTGTCCAGGAGATTGTGGTGGGCAGCGACGAGTTAGGTCCGCTGCCGGTCATCACTACGCCTGTCGTCATCGACGGCTATTCACAGCCCGGCGCCACGGTCAATACGCTTGCCGCCGGAGACAACGCCAGGCTGCTGATCGAGCTGAATGGAGCGGACGCCGGCAACCAGGCGGACGGCCTCGTCATCGACGGGGGCGGCAGCACGGTGCGCGGACTGGTAATCAACGGCTTTCAGGGAACGCTGAGCGGTAACACGTTCACCGGCGGCGCCGCCATCTTCCTGAGCGGCGCCAGCGAAGACTCGTTAAGCGGCGCCGGCGGAGACTCGATCACGGGTAACTTTATCGGGACAGATGCCACGGGCAACACGGTCGTCGCCAACTCCTTCGACGGCGTGGTGGTCGAAGGCGTAGCGAACAACAGCATCGGCGGCACCGACGCGGCCGACCGCAATCTGATCTCCGGGAATGCCCTGGGGGTCAGCATCCATTCCGGCGCCACGGGCAACGTGGTCGAAGGCAATCTGATCGGCACCAACGCCGCAGGAAACACGGCGCTGAACTCCAATGGAGCAGGCGTGGGCATCGTCGATGCTTCGAACAACACTATCGGCGGCACCGCGGCCGGCTCCGGCAACGTGATCTCCGGCAACGGCGTGGGCGTCTTCATCGGCGAAGACACCTCGACCGCCACCAACAATCTGGTTGAAGGCAATTACATCGGCATAGACGCGACCGGCAACAACGCGCTGGCGAACATGGCCGGCGTCGGCATCGCGGGCGAGAACAACACTGTCGGCGGCACAACCGCCGCCGCCCGCAACGTAATCTCCGGCAACCTGGTGGCAGGCGTCGTCATCACGCCGGTTAACTCCGATGCCACCGGCAACACGGTGCTGGGCAACTTCGTCGGAACGAATGCGGCGGGCACCGCCGCCGTGCCCAATGGCGGCGGAGACTACGACACAATCGCCAGCCAGTTCAATCAGATCGTGGAGGAATTGACGGGGGTCTCACCGGGACTTACCGGGCCGGCCTTGCAAGCCCTGGCGGGCGGTGTGTCGGTTGTGGGGGCGGGCGACAACACGGTTAGTGGCAACACCATTGCCAACAACCTCGGCAACGGCGTTCACATCGACACCGGCACGGGCAACCTGATCAGCCAGAATCTCATCTACAGCAACCAAGGACTGGGAATCGACCTGGTCAGTAACGGAAACAACGACCAACCCGCGCCGGTACTGACCTCCGTCTCGTCATCCGGCGGCACAACGACGATCCAAGGCAACGCGACCGGCGCCGCGAACGCCGCCTACACCTTGGAATTCTTTAGCAACCTGCCCGGCGACAGCGCGCAGGGTCGGACCTACATCGGCAGCTATCAACTGACGACGAACGGCGGGCCGACGAGCTTTACTGTCAGCTTGCCCGTCACACTCAGCAGCGGCCAATTCGTTACCGCCACGGCGACGGATCCGAGCCATAACACGTCCGAGTTTGGCACTCTCACACAACCCCTGCCTCCCGGCAACGCGCTGTTCCTGGAGGGCCAGGCCGGCGACGGCAGCGACGCCACCTTTGTTCACAATCTCTATCGCAACCTCCTGGGTCGCGAACCCGACGCTGCCGGGCAGGCATTCTGGATCAGTTACCTCAATCACAACGGCGGCCTCACGGCGAGCACGCCGGCTCGCCGCATCGAAGTTGTCCAGGCGTTTCTCGACTCGGCGGAGTACACGCAGCATCTCGTGGGGGGCATTTACGAGAATCTCTTGCACCGCACAGCGGATGCAGAGGGGCTGCAATTCTGGTCCGACAAAATGTTCGAACCGGGCATGCCCGGCGGAGCGACCGGCAGCGGCGACGAAATGTTCGTGATTGCCGCCATCACCGCTTCACAGGAGTATTACCTGCTTCAGGGCGGAACGGTGCAAGCCTGGATCGATGGTCTCTACCAAGACCTGCTCGGCCGCACGGCCGACCAGCCGGGAGCGCAATACTGGCAGCAACGAGCCACCCTGGTTGACCGCGATGAGCTCGTGCGTGAGCTGCTCAGGACGCCGGAAGCTGAGCACAAGCTGCTCAACGCCTTCTACCCCGCTGCGGATCCGTCGATACCGCCGCCCGGCGCGCCGGCCGGCGGACCCTATGCCTTGGCCAATCTTGTGGGCGGCGGCTGGGAGAACCTGTACTTCCAGGGCAACTTTGTTTCGCCCACTCCCGAGGATGTGTTCTTTCATGAGCTGCAAGAGGGGGTGCCGTGGGATATCGTGATCGAACAGATGCTCGAAGCGGCGCAGTACTACACTGCTACGGAACCAGGGCTGTAGCTTGCCACCCTCGATGAGCTGTCGCCGAGGCGGTGGCCATCGATTATTCGAAGCCGCCAGACGTACCTGTTTGCCCCCGCTGGTCAGCCGAACGAATCAAGGCCGCGCGCGGGCTAGCCGACGACCTAAAACCTAAGATCTAAGCTCCTACTACTGCCGCCCAGCGGGCGCCGCTCGATGTTGGAAATGAGCTAGCCCGCGACCGACAAGTTCAGCTCCGGTCGCTCTGGCCTGGGCAGGTAACGCCGCCAAGCAAGTCGGCGCTTCCAAGGGCTGCGACTTTTCGCACCGTAACGCCGCATCGAGCTCGTGACAGAGGTGACCGAGTTCTTGGTTGTTACTGAGATTGTATTGGTTCACCGTGAACTGGAATTTCGACGGTCGAGCGTTAGCCAGCGGTGGAACGCATCCTGCGAAGAAGGTCTCGTCGCCCCTCCACTGGCGTGCGGCGAAGTACCGGAGGTGGGACTTGAACCCACACGACCTTGCGGCCACTGGATTTTGAGTCCAGCGCGTCTGCCATTCCGCCACTCCGGCTTGGGGTGAGCGCGGTTTTTCCGCATTACAGCTTAAGGATTTGCGTCCGATGCGCTCCCCAGCTCACTTTAGCGGGGCTATTGTAGCAGAGGGCGTGCCGCCTTGGAACGGTGTGGCCAAACGAACCGCGAATGATTAACCCGAGGCGCCAATTCAGTCCGCAGTGAAGCTCTGCGTGACCGTCACTTCACGAATTTGACGGCTGTCGGGATCGTAGACGCGAATCTTGATCTGAATGCCCCTCAGGGGCACAGGATAGGGCGTCGGACCCTCGACTTCCGTTATGTCATCGACGCCGCCGATACCGTTATCGTCAATGCCATTCGTGTAGTTGTCGATGATGCCGTCCTGATTCTGGTCGATCCCATCGTTCTCGTAGTCGAAGCAGCCCGTGTCGTAGATCATTCCCAAGCCGCTGCCCGTGGAAAAGGTCGTGCCGAACTGAGTCACACCTGGCCCGGCGAACGTGGAGACGCTCGCTAGCGCCTGGGCCATTGTCGGCGGCGTGGCGCTGAGGAATTGACCAATCACGGGGCCGAGGTAATTGAGGTCGACGTAGGCCCCCTGGGCCACCACGTATCCGCCCGAGGCATTTCCGGTGACGGACGCCGCGGGCTGCAGATATCCCTGCAGACTCGAAAGAGTGCCGCTCGCCCAGGCGTTGAAGATCTGCAGGTAGCCCGGGTCGCCAGGCATATACGTGCCGGCTGGAATGCCGCCAAATGTCTGGTCGGTTTGGATGGTTGGCGCCGTAGGATCCCAAGCCTTGACGTCGAACGACAAGACGTGTGTCAGCAACACGTCGTCGGCATAGCGCGTACTGAAGTTAACGTTCACGCTGCTGGCCGGCTGAAACGCCGAGGAAAAGGCATAAACGGACCCAGTGACGGGGTCCTGCTGGTCGAGCGGATAGGGGTTCGACCAGAGGTCGAACAGTCCGCCGTTGTTCGCCGTGATATTCATTCGGCCCGTCCACGTAGCGGCGGGACCGGTCGGATAGGTGGAGACGGCCTGAAAATTGGCCGCCGTCGTGCCAGGAGGAGGCGAGGTTGGATAGGGATAGATCAGGGGCAACATATTGTACGGCGAAATGGGCGGCTGCACCCAGGCCGGTGCGCTCAAGCCGGACGCACCGTAGGAAATCGGCGTTCCCCAAAGGTATCCCGATGCCTCGTTGGCGTTGCCCGTGACCGTGACGGTGGACGGGGGCGTCGCCGGACTGACGTTTTGGAGCAAGTAGGACGGGAGAGGCAGGCCGGCGGTGGGATTAAGCTCAAAAAGCGGAAACGGCCAGCGCGCCACGCCGTTGTTGACCGTCGTGTTCGCTGGGGGCGCACCGCCCGGCGACGTGCCCGTGTAAGCCGTGCACTCTCGCAGCGTCGGCAGGCCGAGAAAGCCCCCCGGCACGTTCGTTGCCGGAGTCGTCCAGAAGCGCGTGTCCCAGAAGTGCACGTCGTACGGATAGACCCATGGCTGGTGCCCATACCGGCTCTGCCGGCGCGCCAGGTCGCTCAGACCGTTGGCCACCAACATCGGCGACCGGGTGCCGCCAGCCGCATTGCTGATGTCGAACGTTCCCCCTTCCTGCCGCGCCGACAGGTCGAACTTATCGTAAAACGAGATATCCCAAATAGGATGTGGCAGGCTCGTCGTGCTAGCGTTGATGTTCTGCTGATACTGCGACCAGAGAAAGATAGTGGGATCGATGATTCCATTAACTCCCGCCGTCGGCAGCACCAACAACACGCGGCGATAGAGGGTGTCGCCGCGCAGAAAGTAGCAGATCTCGGCTTGCTGCGACCGCGTCGTTGTGTCGACCGGCACCGTCCAGATCCTGCCGGCGCCGTCGACAACCTGCGAGGCGGCGCGCACGCGGCCATAAAAATAGGTGCCCTTGGGCGCCTGGGCCGTGAACATCAACACGTCGTCTGGGTCGCCTACGGTCGAATCCACAACCGCCGCGCCGGCGCCGTCGGTCTGATTGCTATCGTAGGCGACGGGCACTGGCGAGGCGCCCAGGCCGGGAAAAATCGGACCGTCGGGACCCTCGATGTACTCGAGATAGCCGTCGGAGCGGTTTGGCTTGAGCGGCAGCATCTCTACCGTGGTATTTGACAGATCTTGCGTCAGCACGACGCGCGCGGCTCGCAACCGATCGGTCATCTGCACGACCGCGCGGGTCTCCGTAGCGGTTGCGCCAACCGTGGCAAAGATCTGCACCACGAGCCCGATCAACACCAGGCTGAGCGTCGCCGCGATCAATACCTCGACCAGCGTGAAACCCTGGCGGGAAGCACGACTATGGGACCTCGCTCGCATTTCTAGTCCGCCTCCTGCAAGACGTGCTCGACGAGCATACCTCGTTCGACGTTCACGTCCTGTCCGCGTTGGAAACCCATCGGAATCGAACGGTCGAAAATATAGAAGCCGCGTGTCGAGACCTGATTGCCCGCGTTGTCGAGATAAGGCGCCACCAACTTGTAACCGTCGGGATTCTGAGGACTCACCGCGACCGGGTGCACCTGGAACTTGCCCAGCGTGACCCAAATCGCGTAGACGTTCGAGCGGTTCGTCGTCGTGTTGCCCAGACGCGTGAACATCTGGTACTGAAACATGGCGTTCTGGCCCGCGTGACGATACGACGTGGTCGCCGGCGGCGTCGACGTAGCATTCGAAGCGTACGTCGCGCCGAGATTGTTGGAGTCGAAAGTCGTGTCGTCGAACAGGGCCAGCGTTGGACTCAGCAGGTTTGCGGGACGCAGCATGGTGGCGCCGACGCCGCCAGACTGCCCACCCACGCCCGGATAATTCCACGTCTCCGCAAACGGCACCGTCGATGTTGGCGGGGTCGGCGGAGTCGCCGGGTTCCAGGTCGTCGGCGGAACAAACGCCGTAGAGCCGTCGGGCCGGAATGGATTGGCAAAGTACGTCGGGTAGACTGCGGTCGTGCCCGTCGTGAACTGGCTGACGGGGTTCGGCGGATAGGTCGCACCGAGACTGGGAAACCCTTGCCGGCTTAGATACAGATACTGCCAGAGGCTGGTGGCGCTGGGCGAAACCGTCGGATCGCCAACGCCGCCGGGCACAAACAGTGTGCCCGGATAGTCATCCATCAGACACTTGAACACGATCGGATCGAAGATCGTGTTGAGATTGATTCTTCCCGGCTCGCGGTAACGTGGTAGCCAGTTGAACGGGGTATGGAACATGTGCGACGTAACGCTGGCAACCCCTTGGGTCGTCGCAACCGCGTCGTTACCTGAAAACTGGCTCGGATCAAGCATGTCCTGGGTGCCGGTGTAGCGAGACGGCACCTGCAAGAATTCAAAAATCCGGTAGAGGTTGGGTAGATAGCTTCCGGTTGTTGTTGTCGCGGTCGGCACTTGGTAACTGTTGAAGAAATTCAACAGGTGCGCGAATTGAGACACGGGCAGCACCCCATAAGCGGCCGGCGGCGTGTAGACCGGTTGAGCTGGAGCGTACTCATTCAGGGCCGTCGGTTGGGAGGGCGTAGTCGTCGTGTTCACCAGGTTTGCCTGCTCGGGCGATGAGTACCAGCCGAGCATTCCGAAATCCTGAACCAGCGTCGACGGACTGCTCTGTGGCACGAGCATCAATTCGTACTGGCTCACGAACGGGCGGTTATTCCAACTGATCCATGGCATCGGCAGCAGGCCACTGCCATGTTCCGCGTTCGTATAGCCGATCGTCGCCGCAACGAAGGGTGACGCACAACTGCCTTGATTGCTGGTCATCCCAAACTGCCCGGTGGTAAGCGGTATGTTTGGCAGCACGGGCAATGGCGTCCATATATTCGCCACTCCTTGCCCGCCGGTGGAAGTTCCGGCGACTACCGGAAGTGTCCCGACCGCCACCGAGTTCCCGCTGCCGCCAGTGGGCGCCGAGATCCACCCCCTGCGGCGTGTGTCGAAGGAGGCGATTGCGGTTCCCGGATTGGCGCCGTACATGCCCTGCGGCTCCGCAGTAGCCGATTCACCCGTGTAGGCCGTCAGATCGACAGGCATGCTATCGACGGTAATATAGGGATTCGCGGTCGCATCCCAGTGGTTGAGCGGGTTCGCAAGCCGCTGAAGATAGATGACCGTATAGCACGGGGTCATGCTCTGTCTATCCGTCCCGTTGGGCGCAACGTAACTGTTCGGGAGGTCGCCGGCGACCAGATACGAACTGCCACCTTGTGGGTTCGGCTGTCCGCTGTCGAACGGATGCTGAGGAAACTTTGCCACAATCGATGTTGGGTTGGTCGGTGTGCCATATTGATAGTAGGCATCGTCGTCCCAAGCCGATCCTGTTCCTGGAGCGGAACCGGTCTGTGCATAAATCGGGTAGCCATGCTCCGGCTCCGAAATGCTCATGCGCATCGTGCTGTTCAGCGTCTGCCCTCCCGTGTTCGTCGCGCCGTAGGGATTTGCGGCATAAGTGCCTGATTGGATATTGCTGTTGTTGTGCTTAATGTACGTCTGAGTTGTATCGAGCCAGGTGCTCTGTATCGGGACGCCGATGATGGGAGCAACCGTCGTATACTGAGGCAGTATCGTGCCGGCGGTGCCGTCCCACATCGAAGTCAGGCTGTTCGGCGTTCCGGATAGCTGAGACTTACCCATGTACAGTTGACGGACATTGGAATTCGTGCCGCCGCTGTTCTGGCCTATGAAGTTCTTGTAGATATAAGTTGGGCCAGCCGCGACATTCAGGTCGGGACAGGCCGGCGCGACGACGGCATACTGGCCGGGGGGAACCATCAGCGCTCCGATCTGGTCTCCCAGCGCCGTCGTCGCAGCGGCGTTCGATTTCAGGAAATCCGGGTCCAGGAAGAAGCTGCGGTTCAGAAGGACGTCGTTTGCATAGATGGCGGCGCCCACACCACCCGGCGTGTTGAAGGCCGCCTGGTAGGGAGTGAAATAGACGGCTCGATGAATGTAAGTACTCGGCAGAACAGGCACCCGCGGATCGAGCGTGTTCGTGCTCGCCGTGTAGGGAGAATTCGTGTAGTAATTGGCCTCGTTTGTTGAAATACCAGGAAACGGCGAATACGCGATCGCAATCCGCCAGACGGGCGACCAAAGCGGCCCGGTCGAACTTAGATCTGGAATACCTGTGGCAACCTGGGCCAGGTTAACTCCATAACCGCCGTTGCCGTTGACGTCACTCTGCATCGGTGCGGTCACACCAAAGGGCTGGCCGATGCCGTAGGCCGCCAACAGGGGATCGTACTGAAGATCTCGCTGGGGCGCATCCGAGGGATTGGTGGCGTTCAGCAACTCTACGATCAGCGAGCCTCGCGGCCGCCGTACCTGATCCCAGTCCTGGTCTTGGGGTGGACCACCCTGCAGGTAGAGAGTGTCGGGATCGTTGCTCGCGTCCAAAACCTGTGCGTTGCTCGTGTCCGCCGTGCCGCGGTCATGCGTGGCCAGCGTTTCGGTCATCACGAGTTCAGGCCGCTCGCAGCCCCAAACAAGCCCCCGGACCCCGAAGGGATTCGCGTCGTCCAAGCTGCTCGGACCGACGATGTCGTCGACGTTCCAGGTGATGTTGCAGTTGCTGGCGACACTTGTATCGTCGGCGCGGAAAGGATAGAGGTCGAACTCAAACGGCGTCATGATCGAGTCACGATCCCGGAAGTCGACGACGTTGATCGCCCACTGCGCGATAATGTAAGCCGCCTGTTCACGTGGGGTCAGTGGCGTGGCTGATGGCGAGGGCTGAAGGGCAGGGTTCGTGGTGTTGAATATTTGGGCCAGCATCGTCGGATTGCCGTACGGGCCGGACGTGCCGTTTGCGAACGTGCGGTCGTCGAGAAGCAGCATCATGGTGACATACAGATGGCGCGCCAAAAGCTGGCGGGCACGCATGTCGGCGAACGTGGGGTCGATCGGCAGGGCGAGCGTGGTCTGCGGATCATTGAACGAACCCGTGACGGCATTCCCAGGATTCGGCGGATAGAAGCCATCGTTGTTCAGGTCCAAAAGGCTGACCATGTTGGGCATCCCCGTGACCGGGTTGACCGTTCCTGCCGGCGTCAAAATGCTGGTGGTGGCACCCTGGGCGGAATTCTGCGAGAACGGGTAGGTCAGGCTCTCGGTGTGCCAGGTTCCGCCCGCGTCGACCCAGGCGACTTCAGCCGGTTCATCCACAACGCCGTTGCCGTTGTCGTCCATGCCGTTGCCGAGAATGCGGTTGACGTCGAGACGCATCCCCAAAATCGTTTCCGGCGCCAGAAGCGGCCACACGGGAACGTTCGGGTAAAACGGCAGCGGGGTGGTAATCAGCGTTGGGAATACTGCCACAGGCTGCCGCGTGTTGCTCATGTTGCCGAAGATGGCCAGATCGGCACTATTGGCGGCCGAGCCGAACAGAAAGTTAGGGACGGCACCGGACTTGTTTACATTGGCGGGCTGGTTCTCTACATAGATTCTCGCGCGCGCCAGATCGGCCAGGCTGATGTTGGCCAGGTTAATCGTCTGGCCTGCCTGGCCAAGCGTGCTCCCCGTTATACTGCTGCTGATCGTGTAGTCGACGTACTGCACGATGTCCTGGATCTGTCGAGGCGTGAGAGCCATGTTGGGCACAGGTAAATCCCAGCTTTCGCTGGTGGTTGCCAGGCGCACATTGTCTTGGGCCAATTTCGTTTTCAGTGCAGTGGCACTTCCTGTCGCCAGAAAGCTCGCCGCGGTCTGAAGCTGGTTGAGCCGTTGAACGAGATTGCTCGAATCGGCAGATGTGCCGGTCCCGTACTCAGGCGAACGCAAAATACCTTCGAGTTCGCTCGCAGCCACCGAGTTGTCAATACGGGCGTAATCCGATACGCCGTTGATGCTGTTGCCCGTGTTCGTTCCGACCTGCCGTGAGTTCGGCCTTAGATCGAGTTCATACTGGGTATCCACCGCATCATTGAGCACGAGCTCGTTTGGTAAGTACGGATAGGTGCTCGTGTAGAGATTGATGGCCTGGTCGGTCATCAAGCTCAGCCACGTGCTTGGAATCGTCTCCCACGGCAGAATGGCGGTGCCTGTGTAGTAGGGATGTCCGAGGACATCCGTGGCCAGGAATCCCCTTGAGTGCAAATCCGACGGCGAACCGTGGCCCGTCGGCACGTGCGCCGTGGCGCTGTTGTTGGTGAAGTCAAAGAAGAACGGCACTCCTGTCGCCGGCCATAACTGAGGCGTCAGCAAAAGCGGACGGATGTCCGAAAACCTCGCCAGGGCCACGGCGTCGTTCACCAGGTCGGCGCTGTAGCCCGCAGCAATCAAAAGCGACGTACCGTATGGGTCGTACCACTGTGATGTTCCGGCCCGCGGCCCATTCAAATAGAACTGCGTCCACGTAAGCGGGCTCGGGTTCATCGCGGTGGCGCTCCAGGGTGTGGGAAGAGCGCTGCCGAGCGGAAAGACGCCGGGAAAGTTAAAGCCCGTGGTGCCGGGAAGCGTTAGCTTGCTCGTCTCACCATACCTGCCGTCGACCGCAGGCACCGAGCTTGGGGCGGTGCCGAAACCATCGAATCCCTGCAAAAACACCTGGTAATCATTGAGAGCCCTCGGATTAAGAGGCGTCAACGGATCTTTACAACGAAGTAAAAACAGATGCAGCGGGTTGATATCGGCCGGACCATAACCCTGCCCGGCGGGAATCGCGCGCTGGTTGAAGTCGAGGGTCGACGCGCCGGCAATGTAGTTGTTTGTCAGTCCAGACACGTTCAGAGGGCCAACGAGTGAATTTGGCGCAACAGCCGTACCCGTGTTGTCGGTGGTGCTCCACGGGTTCGGCGGCACGCCGATGTTGTTACCGTTGGAGTAAGGGTTGTATGGATAGCGGGTATAGTCGAGCTGCGCTAGCGTGCCATGTGCGTTGAGGTTGACCTTGCCGTCCAGATCGATGCAGAGCACGGCGACGAGGTTCTTGGTGAGCGTGCCGTCCGCTTCGGTGTGAACGGGAAGGCCGCCGTCAACCCAAATGCTGTCGTTGACCCCGTCCTGGTCGTTGTCGACGTCGAGGCCGCCCAGACCGCCGCCGCTGTCGAGCGCCCAACCGCCAGTGCTCGTGATGAACCAGCAGCCCGTGATCGGGTTGAACGTGTGCCCGGCATAGTCGGTTTCGCCAGGCGTCCAAACTCCGTCGCCATTGAGGTCGAGAAACGTATCGCCGGCCGTGTAGCTAAGGCTTCCGTCAACATCGACGTACGGCTCACGAGCGTCCCAGACCCCGTTGCCGTTGGCATCGACGAAATAGTTGTCGGTCGGCTCCGGGCGGAGAATGACCTTCCGCCGCATCGCCAGCATGTTCTGGCCGCCGTTGCCGTCGCTGGGGTTTCCCATCGATATGCTGGCGTTGCCATAGCTGGCTGCCTGGAAAGCATACCAGCCCACGAGTTCGGGGCGGTGGAGCGACGGAATCGGTGTGATGACGCTGCCAAGCGTGGGGTGAAAGTAATGCATGGCGAGCATCATGTTCTGGAAATCCGGCGCGTCGTACGGTTCGTTGGCGTTGCCGGGTCCGGCCGGATCCCAATAGGTCCCCGCGGCCATGGGCGCGTAGGCCGTCAGCCCAATTCGGGCATGATTGGGCAGATAGGCATAAGGCATTCCCGACGCGATGGGGTTCGTCGTGCTGGTCGTCAACTCCACCGCCGACAATAGTGGCAGCGGCACGGTGCCCGTGGTGGCCGCAGTGCCATATGCTGGCTGTGTATAAGGCGCCACCCACGGGCCGGGCGTGGCTCCCGCTGGCTGAAACTTCGTCAGGTCAAGACCGAAACCGGTGCCCGCGAAAGGCCGGCCGTTGATCATGAACTCGTCGCCGGGGTTGGGCACGATCCCGCCGAAGGACGACACCTGCATGATGTTCGCCTGGGTGCCTGGATCGACGTAGTAACCGACCACACGGGCCGACTGGCCGGCGGCTGGGCCGGTGAGCATCGTGATGACTTGGCCGCAAAAAGTGCCGCTGCTGGTAGGAACCACGTATTGCGTCGCGGTCTGCGGTCCGAGGCCTGCAACGCCGCTGGCCTGGGCGGCAACGATACTGAACTGTAACAACGTCCCGTTGTTGCTGCCCGCGAGAAATTGCGTCCCGGCCAAGGTCTCGCCGACCGGCACGATCACGCCGTTCGGTGCAATTCGCCCGAAAAACTGGGGTAGGCCATACAAATCTTCTAACAGGCCGTGAGCCCCGAACGAGGAGTTCGGATCGTTCGAACCGGCGACGACCTGCACGATGGACGAAGTTAGCTCGCTGTTGTCGTGGTCTGGTTGCAACCCTCTGCGAGAGACCGCCAGAGCACTGAGCCGCCCTTGGGCGGTTACGAGGACGAGCGTCAACCCCAGCAGCGCCATCAGCGCCAAGAGTGCCATAACGACCAGCAGAATGACGCCGCGGCGCTGGTGCGTTGGCCCTGCGCTCTTTTGATCCCGACATTTCGCGACCGCAGCGGATATACCAACAGAATGCGTGCCAACCCTAGGGTCGAACATGGACCTCTCCTCACTAGCGAAGCGTGTTGTTTGCCCTGGCCCGCTTCGTTAACTGTTTTTGGTAAGCCGCCTCGGAGGGCGGCTCTAATTACTGTCTGACAAGCGAGTAATCGAGCGTGATCGTCGCGTCGTATTCGGCAATGGAATCGTCCATCAGCGCACAAAAGGCAACGGGCACCCGGTTGGGCGTACCTGCTGTCCCTTGGTTGAAGGGCATCATCGCGTCTGGTGCCGTTGGATCGGCACCAAACCAAAGTTGGGTCGCCGTTCCCGTGTAAGGCGTGCCGCTCCCGTTCGTCCACTGGAACCACATGCCCGGCCAATCACCTCCTGCAACACTGACGTTGCGGTACCAGCGCGAGGCGTTTTGCGGATCCCGATTAGGCCCACTGTCGACCGTCACAATTCGGTACCAGGCCAGTTGCGGATAGATGGTGCCGGTGGTCAAGTCCTGAAAATTGGCGGTCAACATCAGGTAGGTATTGGGTTTGATGTTGTCCAGCCAGTGACGGCTCGGTTGGCCTGGGGTCGTTGTCGTGCCCTCATACACGTAGAGTTGCAGCCCGCCACCTCCATAAAAGGGCGACGTGACCTGTTGGGTTGTCCCAACCTGACCACCGTATTGCGTAAACAACGCGAACACTTGCCGCTCGGAGGGGGGCTGTTCTGGCGTAAGTCCGGCGGACCACAACGTCAGGTCTCGCTTCTGCAACACAACCACCGAGACCTGAAAGCGGTGCAGGCTGGCAGAAATCCCCGGACCGCTCAGCATGTCGCTGGGCGTCCGTGAGACCGTGGCAATCCATGAAAAATCGCCGGCTGAGTTGGGAGCATACGCCGAAGGCGCGTTGATGCCAGTGTTCGTTATCGCGAGCGGTCGCGAGTCGAAATCGGTAGGTTGGCCGAGCGCCTGCTTCATCTGCCGTAGGGAGGCAGGATCATACTCGAACAGCACATCGTCACTGGAACGCATCATCCGATCGGCGACTGAAAACGACATGAGAATCGGACTGGTCAACGGAGCGGTTGCGGCTGGCGGCCAGTAGTCGTTGGCGGTGATCCCGGCGCGGTAGATAAATGGGCCGCCTCCTGGCGGACTGGGCGATTGGTTCGGAAAGGCCGGAAAATAACAGGGGAACGTCACTGCCGTGTTGTTCTGAGCCATGGCCGCCACGTAAGAGAAACCCAACGGGTCGATGACGAACGCGGAAAGCGGGTTGTAGTTGGGGTTGGGACTCGCGAGCGTTCCCGTGAGTCCCAGAATTCCTTCGGGGCTGAGCGGCGGACTGGAATTCGTGGGGTCGATAAAAATCCACCGCCGCGGACTCAGGTAGTCCTTGATCTGCAGATCGTGCACCGCTTGGTGAGCCAGCGCCCCACCGCGGTCGTACTTCGTTGTTTCGCCCTGAAAGTACGTTGCCATCGGCAAGAGCGACGCCGCGCCCAGGACGCCGATCGCCAGCACACCGATCGATATCAGAACCTCTAGCAGTGTGATGCCCGTCCGTTGTCCGCCACGCACGATCGACATCTTACCGCCCTCCCATATCGAGCATCGCGCGGATGAGGCGGCGAGAGTAGTAAACATTGGCATTCCAATAAATCGACATCGACGTAAAGTTCGGAGTACCCGTCGGCACCGGCGTTGCCGTGAGATCAAAGCCCACGTTCTCCGCGGTGGCCACGGCGCCCGTTTGCGGATTGATCCCCACCCAAAGTGCGCTGGGGTCTTGCACGTTGTACACCGGCTTCAGAGGTGCCTGATTCTGCGCGATGAGGGGCAACAGAGTTGGATCGCCATTAATCAATTCCTCACGACCCACGAGCAGATAAATGGGGCCGTCGGGAATGCGACCCTGCCAGTCGCTCCAATTGACCAACGTTCCGCTCGCGGAACTTGTATCGATTTCGCTCCAACTATAAACGCGATCGACCGTCCCCGAAGGCTGGAATGTGATAATAATGGGCGTGGTATCGGAAGGTGGCGGGCTCTGTGCCGGCACGCCCGTAATCTGTCCGTTTAGCGTCGGGTCGAGCAGGGGGTTACAGTCAAAGGTGGCCCACAGCCCCAGAGTGTTGGCGTTGGATGCCAGAACTTCGATGCCCGATCCGGGGATAGGGATAATGTTGCCTTGCGGCTGCCCGGGGGGGGTATAAGCAAGATTGGCTCCCAAATCGATCACCGCGCCGGCCGGTAACTGCGTGCTTGGCGCGGAGGTCTTAATGGGACGCCGCAAGAAACTGAACGAAAACCCCGCGCTGCCGACCACCGAAGGGGGCGACGGACCCGCAATGACGTTGGTGGGCAACGCGCCACCACCACTCACCGCAATTGCCGTGTTCACGTACCCAGTCCCAATCGTCTGTGCCGACTGCACCGGCTCGTAGGGCGCATAGGTAATAAACGCGCTTTGCGAGCCCCAGGTAATCACCGGAAAGGGGCTTCCTGCCGAAACATTGGGCTGGACGAAATAGCCGCTTGCTGGATCAACGTAGGGCTGACCGGACACGTTGCCCGCTTGACCGGGCGGCGGATTGGGTGGCGTCCAGCTCCCACTCCCGTCGACGTCGAGGAACGGCTCCTGAACGGCCGTAGGGGTCCCGGGCAGGCTACCCGTCGTGAAATTGCATATTCCGTTCTGATCGATGTCCAGAAACGGCTCCCCCGCCCAGAGACGATATTGCTTCCCACTGATCTCCATGATGTCGCCAGGGGCCAGCGTTGTGATCCAACCTGTGCCGGTCGGTGCGGGTCCGGCAATCCACCCCGTGTCACCGAGGGGAAACACGGGACCCAGCACAGTTCCTGGCATCGGGGGAACCAAAGGCGCCGGCGCCGTCCACGCACCGAAGCCGCCGTTGCCAAGCAGCAAGATCGTCGAGCCGCTGCTGCCCGACGGAATGCCGGGAAAGCTGACGGGCGTGGCGAAATCGCCCGTGTATGGGTCGGGCTGTTCGCAGTAAGAGAGCGTCACCGCGGCGTTCGGCTGGCCCGGTACGCGCTCGATCATGACGCCATAGATGTGGCCGGACTGCAAGGCGCGCGTCTTCGCCCCATTGATGAATACGTCGATCATCCGGGCGGCCTCTCGCACCTCCCGGTTTTTGATTGAAGGAGCGATCACCGGGATGGTGATGGCCGTGATCATCAGCATGATCATGATCACAACCAGCAGCTCGATCAGCGTGACGCCACGACGCGCAGCGACGCGTACACCTGCTCTTTCGATGCGGCCGGGGTCGTTCAGCGTGCAACGAACCATCGGTCGGCCCATTGCCGAAGTCTCTCGCGGGTCAGCCGAAGGCGACAGCGAGTGGAGCGCGCCCACGTTGGTCGATGGCAAAGTCATTGGCGACCCGTGCTCAGCAAGTGGTTAGTGATATTGTCCCCGTAGCCTCCGGAACCAAGAATAGTGCCCGGCCAGGTTGTTCCGGGATCCATCACGGCTCCGGGCAACGGGGCCTGCAACGCCGGGTTCGGATTCTGAATGTTCGGAAGCACCGGAAAGATCGGCGTAGCATTGCTCGCAGGCGTGTTATCGGTGAAGTAGGGGTCGTTGGAAGCGAAGAGATTGGGTAAGGCGTTGTGTTCCCAAATGTCGTAGACACCGTCTGCGCCGGCCGAAAAAACGAGAGGGGTTATCGTAAACGCCCGCGGATCGATCCGTAGCGGATCGTAGATGTCATGTCTCGCGGCCGCATACTCATACGTATACGACCAGCTCGAAGCAGGGCTCAAAGTGTTGCCGTATTGTGCGAGCGTCGGACCCGGCTGCAGATCGGATATAAAACCGGCCGGCCAGCGGACGAAGGCGATCGGCATGTTGTGCTGAATGTAGGGTGATCCGGCGGGCGGCGGGTTAAACGTGCCCGCGTTGAATGCGTCCTGGATTTCAGGCATGCCGTCGCCATCCGTATCGCCGACGAGCCGTGGGTCGTCCGTGATGTTCTTTTGTCCGATCTCATTCTGCGAAGCAAACTTGATGATCATGTACAGGCATTCCGCCGACTCATTCGTAAAGTTGAACGAGGTGGCGTGCGTCATGAAGAACTGGCGGTATTGCTCGGAGAGCCCTCCGGGATTGGCAAGAGGCTGACCGCTGCTGTTCACCGGCTGTGGGATCAACAGTGCCTGCACCGGCTGAGCGCTGGACGGAGAACCCGATGTCGAGGAGGTAAAATCGGAAACCCGGCAAGGAAGTTCCAACCGCATCAGCTCTCGCGTGGCAGCCAAGCGGAGCGCGGCAATCTGGAGGTTGTTATTGGGGTTCGTACCAAGGGTTGTCGGGTCCGGATAAAAAGCCGTTCCCCCCCCGTTCACGCGGATCTGCGAAAGATAGGGCAACCAGCCAGGGCTATAGGTGCCACCGGTGCCCGTCGCGGCGCACCACTGCAGGTAGTACGGCGAACTCGAACTACTGCTGGACGGCTGCAAGATGAGCTTGGGATCGATCGGCAACTTCCGGCTGCGGTACGACTCCCAGATCTCATTGATCTGCACGGCCACCTTGTTGACGGTCGTCTTGCTGTTGAGTTGCTTGGCTGAGAGATTCGCACGATACATGCCGCCCAGCGCCAGCGCCGCCAGGATGCCGATGATGCTGATCGCGACCAACAACTCGATCAGAGTGAAGGCGCCGCGTGCAGCCGACGAGCGGCGTCTGTCCGCAACCAGGACCGCGCGATCGGCTTTCGATTCGTGCATTTTCGCCGGTAAGAATCGAAAATCGCTCATGGCTGGGCGCTCTGCAACGTGGAACTGGTGAAGTTGGTCAGATTGTCGAAATCCGCCTGGCTATAGTTGGTGCCGATGGGATACGTGCGGAGCCAGTTGTTGAAGAGTACGTGCGTAGCCGACGGGTTCATTGCGCTCGGATCAAACCAGTACTGAAGATCCTGCCCAGCGCAAATGATCTGGAACTTCTGCGGATTGGCCCAGGTGACCGTCGCCGGGTTGGTGTTGTTGAGCACGACCGTGGCCGCATAGGGCAGCGCCAGACCCCACTGTCCCGCCAACGTTGTCCCTGGCGTGGCCGCGAACGCAGCCGGCTGAGCGCCGCTCCCCGAACTGGTCGGGTACACCGCCGACGCCGCGTAAACGGGCATGTTGTTCGCGTCCAGGGCTACCGTGGTCTGGCTCCCATAGCTGACCGCATCAAAATACACATAGGGAGGCGAGGCGTTGGCGGTGGCGTAGGCGCTTAGGGGCGGCTGAGGGACGACCGAGTTGGGCGGATAGTACTCGGGCCAGCCGTCGCCATCGGCATCCCCCAAGCGGGCCTGCTGAAACTCGAACGGTCCCACGTCCCGCGAAGTGACATCCAGATTGAAGGGGCCGAACCCGGCGTTCGGACCGCTGGCATTGGGCCCACTGCTGCTGGCGTTGCCGACTTTGTTGGCGGCAAAACCGATCATCTTAAAGGACCATTTGCCCGTCTGGTCCACATAAGGCACGGCAAAACCGCCGACCCAGAAGACCAGAGCCTCGGCGGGGTCCATGTTGTTGAAGTCACCCCAGGTAAAGCCGCCTGGAGTCGTTCCGCCGAACACCGTGCTAACGCTACCCGCTGCTCCGTATAGAGTGCTTTGCGAGAACGCCTTCTGCGACATGTATTGCAGCGTGCCCGCCGACGGTCCCGACGCGGCGCCGTACCCCGCCGATACGATCAGCCGTGGAAACGCCTTGCGAAGGTGGGCAAGAATGCGATTCTGCCGGTTGGTGTAATCCTGTGTTTGCGGGGTTCCGTTGGCGGGTGTGCTCAAGAGCGTGCAGTCCGGCGGATAGGCGCCCGCCGCGTCATTCTTGTAGGTCTGCAGGGCCGAATCCAAAAGACCTATTTCGGTGGTGATTTGAGTATTGCGCGCCGTGGTGATCGCTTTCGACGCCGCCACCGTGACCAGCGCCGCCAGCATGCCGATGATCACAATCACCGTCAGCAACTCGATGAGCGTGAAACCTGACCTCGCCCGCCGCGAAGGGGAACTTGCGTTAACACGATGGGAGCTTGGACGTCTCATAAATCGAATTCCGTTTTCTTAAGATCTTGGATCGGTCGATTGTCGTCGGTCTCGCGTGTTCAGCCCGCGGGAGCAGAGGATCCTTCTCGGTTCGGCGTGTTTCTATCGATGCGTAGTTCCAACCGCCCTTACCCTAGCCCTCTGCTGGAGGGAGCGGGATTTACGTCAGTTTCTCGATCAGGCTCACCAGCGGTAAGAACAAGGCGATGACGATGAAGCCGACCATCACGCCGAGCACCACGATCAACAAGGGCTCAAGCAAGCTGATCAAGCTTTCCGTCAACACAGCCACTTCCTCGTCGTAGTTGTCGGCCACCTTGTAAAGCATCGCGTCCAGTTCGCCCGTTTCTTCCCCCACGTCGACCATGTTCACCACCAGGTCGTCGACGATCCGCTTGTTCCAGCGCGTCAGATAAACCAGGATGCCGACCGGCGTGCAGAAAAAGGCCCAGAAGAATACGCTGATCGCGTTGAACTGCGGTCGCGAAAACTCCTTCATCGGCTTCGAAATCGATTCACCCTCACGAATCGAGTCGTAGACCTTCTGATACATCCGCTCGAACACCGCGTTGCCGCTCGTCTCGCGCGTAATGTTCAGCGCCTCCAGAATCGGCACGCCGCTCGCGACCAGCGTGCCCAAAGTGCGCGTCGTGCGAGCCACGATGTTCTTCTCCACGATCTGGCCGAACACGGGCATCTTGATCGTGAAGGTGTCCCAGCCAGCCCGCCCGTAGCGGAATTTGCGTATCAGCTTCACCATCAGCCAGACGGCCGTCGGAATGAGCGGGATCGTATACCAGTAGTTCACGCAGTAGTTCGAGATGTCGATCAGCAGGACCGTCATGGCCGGCAGGTCGGCGTCAAAATCGTCGAAGATTTTGATGAAGGCCGGCACGATCTTGATCATGATGAACGTCAGAATGCCGACCGCCACCAGCACGACGACGACCGGGTAGACCATCGCGCCCTTGACCTTGCGCTTCAGCGACTGGGCCTTCTCCTGGAACTCCGCCAGACGGCGAAGAATGACTTCCAGCGCGCCGCCCGCCTCGCCCGCCTTGATCATGTTCACGTACAGGCGGTCAAAAGCCTTGGGCTGCTTCGACATGGCCTCGCTGAGCGTGGCCCCCGACTCGATGTCTTCGCAGACGTCCATCAGGCAGTTCTTCAGCCGGCCGGGCCTCGACTGCTCTTGAAGAATCCGCAGACTGCGAAGAATCGGCAGGCCGGCGTCCTGAAGAATGGAGAGCTGCCGCGTGAAGACCGTGAGAATCTTGCTGTTGACGCGGCCGATGGCGAAGGTCTTGCCCTTCTTTCCCTTCTTTTCGGCCGCCGCTTTCTTCGCCTTCTTGACGGAGATCTTCGTGACGAAGTACCCCATCTGGCGAATAGTCGCTTGTGCTTCTTCTTCGCTCGGGGCGTCGATGACGTCCTTGATCTCCTGTCCGGTGGCGTCCATCGCCTCGAATTGATACGTAGGCATAAATCCCTGGTCTTAGGTCTTTGGTTCTTGGTTCTCGTGGTTCGGGTCTTTGGGCTCTCCTAAGGCCGAAGACCAAGACCTTTATCCTTCCAAAATTGTTTCGCGGACGACTTCTTCGATGGTGGTGGTGCCGGCGCAGGCGGCGTCCATGCCGGCGTCTCGCAAGGGCACCATGCCAAAGCTCTTGGCCCGGGCACGCAGCTCGTCAGTCGAGGCGTTGCGCATGATCATGTCGCGCAGGTCGTCGTTCATCACCATCAACTCGAACAGCCCCACGCGCCCCTTGTAGCCCGTGTTGTTGCAGGCCTCGCACCCCTTGCCCCGGTAAAACTTCTTGCCGCGAACGTCTTCGGGCGTGAGCTGCAGCTCCGACAGCATGTCGGCGCTGGGGCGAGACTCGTCTTTGCAGTGCACGCAAATCCGCCGCACCAGCCGCTGGGCGAGGATCGCTTCCACGGTGGCCGTGATGAGAAACGGAGGCACGCCCATGTCGCGCAGCCGCGTGATCGTGCCGGGCGCGTCGTTGGTATGCAGCGTGCTAAACACGGTGTGGCCGGTGAGCGAGGCCTGCACGGCGATTTCGGCCGTCTCGCTGTCGCGAATTTCGCCCACCAGGATTTTGTCGGGGTCTTGCCGCAGGATGGCCCGCAAGCACATGGCGAACGTGTTGCCGATGTCCGCGTCGATCGGCACCTGGATGATGCCGTCCATGTCGTACTCGACCGGGTCTTCGGTCGTGATCAACTTGTCTTCGACATGGTTCAACTCGTTCAGAGCCGAGTAAAGCGTGGTCGTCTTGCCCGAGCCCGTGGGACCGGTGACCAGGATGATGCCGTTGGGCTTGTTGATCACCTCCCGGAATTTCTTCAGCGTGTCGGCGTTCATGCCCACGGCGTTCAGGTCGAGCTTCACGACGGACCGGTCGAGCACCCGCATGACGACGCTCTCGCCGAACATGGTCGGCAGCACGCTCACCCGCAGGTCGACCGGGTGGCCGCCCACGGTCAGCTCGATGCGGCCGTCCTGCGGCAGGCGGCGCTCGGCGATGTCCAGGTTGGCCATGACCTTGATGCGGGTGGTGATGGCGAACGCCAGGTGGCGGGGGGGCGGCACCATTTCGTAGAGCACGCCGTCGGCCTTGATGCGGATCTTGAACTCGTTCTCGAACGGTTCAAAGTGCAAGTCGCTGGCGTGGTCCTTGATGGCGAGCAGCAGCACCATGTTGAGCAGCTTGCGCACCGGCGCGCTGTCGGCCAGGGCTTCGACGCTCGTGAGGTCGAAGGCGTTGGCCCGGCCCGCCAGCTCGGCCGCTTTGGCCAGCTCTTGGTCTTCGTTCATTGAATCGTTGAGCTGCTCGACGCTCTCGGTCGACGAGTAGTAGCGGTCGAGGGCCTTGCCGATGTCGACGTCGGTGGCCACGACCGCCCGCACGTCGTATCCCAGAAAAGTCCGCATCTCGTCGAGCACCTGCAGCTTTTGCGGCTCGGAGGTGGCGATGGTGAGCACCTCGTCACGGAAGCTGATCGGCACGATGCGATACATGTGGGCCATCACGTCGGTGACCTGGCTCAGCACGTCTGGCGTGATGACGAGGTCGGCCAGGCTGATGGCTTGCAGGCTCATCTGCTCCGCCAGGGCCTGGGCAAGCT
>DASZPH010000085.1:300000-418257 GCA_035550375.1 Pirellulales bacterium
GCGTCGCAGTCGGGTTGCGCCAGCAAGGCGAGCACCGCATCGCAGACCTGGTTTCGTTGGCGCCACGACTTGACCTCGGCCTCGAAGCGTTCGGCGCTTTTTCGCCCGTGTAGGAGCTTTTCGTGGGCGTCCCATTGTCGGACGAATTGCCGCCAGTCGCCGGCGCGGCGGCAGCCCGCGAGCTGGTCGATCGCGGCCGCAACCCTCGGCGCCGTCTTCGCCAGAGCGACGGCTGCCTGGGCGTGAGGAAAGTCGTCGAGCAGTTTTGGCTCGTAAAGGCGCGAGATGGCCCGTTCGTCTCCGGCCGCGATCGCCCGTTCCAGCTCGGCCAGTCGCTCGACCCGCTCGTGGGCGTTGCGGATGCGCGGCTGCAGGGCGGTCGGCGCCGCGGAGGCCGGCTTGCGGCTGCGGTTAACCATCGCGATGGCGGCCTCGAAGTCGCGCGCGTTAAGCAGCGACTCGACCTTGGCATAGGAGAAGAGGACCGAATCGAGCTGCGGCACCTGGTCGAGGCGCACGCCACGCAGCGCGACGAGTTCTTCGCAAAGCCGCGGCACCTCGGGGTCCCCCGACCGCTTCAGGACCTTCATCAGCTCCGAGCGGGCCGGGTCGTCGAGATCTTCGCGGCGAAAGAGCAGCTTGTCGTACTGCGTGGGCTCGATGAATCGCTGCCACAGATCGGGCGCGGCGGCGAGTGCCCGCAGGGCCGCCAGGATGAAGAGGGCCGAGTAATTGTCGAGGTGCAAGGAGAGAGGCGTATCGTGGTTCCGCTCCGGGTGCTGATACGGTTCCACGCCGATTTCCAGGTTCTTGCGGCCGACCAGCGCCGGCACGCACATGCAGTCGTAATCGACGAGCTTGAGTTGTCCGGAGGTCGTCACCATTACATTGGCGTGCTGCAAATCACCGTGAGACACCTTGGCGGCCACGAGTTGCTCGACGGTCTGGACCCACTGTTCGCCCGCGCGCTGCAAAGCCGCCTGGTTTTTTTCGCGACACTGACGGCCCGTCCACTTCAGGAGCGTTTCGCCCGGCACCCACTCCATCGTCACCAGCGGGTAGTACTTTCCGTCGCTGGCGGAGCGAATGCCGTCGTCGGCGTAGGTAAAACCGACCAGCGGCTCAATGCGCCGGCCCTGCAAGTAGGCAGCGATGGCGTTGTAGCGTTCGCGCCGTTCGGATGCCGCACTGGTGAAGACACGGATAGCCAGCGACCCCCGGCCGTTAGCGTAGTTCCCCTTGTAGACCGTGGCGAAGGCGCCAGACCAGGCCCGAGGCTGCCGCCGGTCGTCCTTTTCGATCGCCACCCGCTTCAGCTCGGCATCGCGAAACGCATGCTGCGGGTTTTGCAGCATGGTGCTGAAGTGCGAGGCCAGCGGCCAGGACAGTGCAGACGGCATTCAGGCGGACGGGATGAAGTACGGTAGACGCCGGGTGCGGCCGAGGGACACCCAAAGGTAGCCCCGGCACTCCGTGACGGGGAGGCGGTCTCGTGGCGGCCACCTTCTGGCTCCCGTTCATTCTATGCTGGTTGTGGCGGGTTTCCCAGGATGGTGCCATCCAAGGGAAGTGGGGCCGACTTGGCGACCCAGAGTTGCACGTATCGGCACCTTTCCTCGTCTGCCACCAGCTTTAACGCTTTAGTCAGTGGCAAAGGCCACGCATTCGTCATTAGTTCTTATCCGACAGCAGTTCAAACCATCGCGGATAGAATTGCTCATTCCCATCGACTCGATGCGGCTACCGCACCCAGGGCGAAACGAAGGGCGGCATTTTTCGGACTCGCTCAGCCTAACACCGGGTAGCCGTTCATGTGCAAAAGCCACAACAGGGGCTCCAGCAGGCCGACCGGGGCAATCGTGCGACGGCTCAAATCCCGCTCGCCGAGGCCGTCCAGCCCGACCGGCGAAAGCGGAAAGAACAAGAACCGGCCACCGAACAGATCGTCGATCTGACGCTCGATCTGCCAGCCCGGCCAGATCGTGTCGCGAAGCTGGCCCATCACCTTCGAGCGGGCCTCGATCGTCTGGATGCTCATGTCCCAATCGATCTCCCCCAGGTCGCGATAGAATTTTTCGATGGCTCCCCCGCCGTGCGGATCGGCGTAGGGTTGGCTGACCATCAGATCGATCTTCGAGACGCACAGCGCGATCGGGACGTGCACTTGCTTGCCCGCCCCGATGCCCTTGATGCGGCGCAGATCCTCGCGAAAACCGGCCAGCGCCTGCGACTGCGTCTCACTTGGCTCGGTCGGATCGAGGAAGAAGAAAAATCCGTCGCCGTCGAGGGCCCGCTGCCGCTGGCGGTCGTCGATCGTCTGACTGCGGATCACTTCGCCCGAATAATCAAAAATGTTGACCAGCACGTTCGACGTGCCGAAGCGGTCGTGGTCGAGGAAGTTGAAGATCAACGGATGGGGGATGCGGCCCACTTGGGTCGCCATCGGCCCCAACTTCTTGTTCAGGATTTCGTCGACCACGATGTCGAAATCGTCCGAGCTGGTCGAACGGATCCGCTCGAACTGAACCGCGCTGGGATAATTGCCCCGGTTCAGCTCGCGGTAGACCATCGCCAGCCAGTGCGTCTTGCCGGCCTGCGGGATGCCCAGCGTGGGGAAGCAGAGCTTGACGTTCTGGCGGTACATGGCCGAAAACGTGAAGTCGCACTCCTCATAGGGATGCTCGGAAATGACGTTCTTGCAGCGCACCATTTCCAGGCCCGGGTGTGAGGCGTCGCCGGTCGGCTCGAAGGTTCCCTCACCAAGGCAGAGCGGGCACGTCTCGCGGGTCTTTCGCTGGCGGCCGCGGACCTGCCTCTTGAACAGCAACCCGCCCGTGGCGGCCAGGCCGAGCAGGCCGACGCCCAATCCGCCGCGAATCCATTCCCGCTGCCGCCGGTAGGCGTCACGCTCGGCGGCGTACTGGGCGATTTTCGCGCGGGCCGAATCGAGCTCTTTGAGATCCTGCCGCAACCGATCGGCCACCGTCCTCTGGCTCGCCAGTTCCTGGGTCAATCGCACGACCGCCTGCGACGCTCGCTGGGTCAGTTCCAGCAGGCCGGCCGCTGAGGCCGCATCCGGCTGGCCGGTTCGCCACTTGTTTGCCGCATCTTTGTATGCCGCCTCGGCGGACCGTTTGTGTTCTTGGGCTTGAGCCCGTTCGGCGTCGATCGACTTGTTTTGCTCGACGAAGGCCTGGCGAGGCGATGGCTCGGCCCCCATGCCCGCCTGCAACAACCACTGATAGAGACGATCGCCGAAGACGAACGTGGCCAAGGTGACGATCGCCACGAACGTCAGCAGGCCGGTGAGGAATTTGGAGAGTCCCAGGGCGCGGGCTCGGCCGCCGTTGAGCCACCGGCGGATCTCATGGCGCCGCTCGTGAAGGGTCACCGCCGCCACGCTGCCGAGGGCAAACAGGCCACAAAGCCAGAACCAGCGGTTGTCGACGCTCAAGAGCGACGCCATCTGCCCGGCGATCTGCTGGCTGGCTTTCACCTCGTACAGTTCAAGTTGCTGGTTGTAGAGCGTCGTCCGCACGCCGCGCCAGTCGTCGATGAGCTGTGTGCCCTCGGCGGCCGCGTCGTCGGCGTCCCGCTCAATCGCCCGCACAACCTTCTGGCCTTCCTTTTCGGCAATCTCCGCCAGCGCCCTTCGCTCGTCGTCGGCCAGCCCGGACAGCATGGCGGTTACGCTTGCGCCGGGATGTCCGCCCGACGACAACCATTCCTGCTCGCGCTTCAGCGTCTCGGCGGCCGCTTGCGCCTGCGCCTGGCTGACGACGCTTTCGACGTAGTGGCCGGCCAGGCGGACCGCCTCGCCGCGGGGTTCGCCGGCCAGGGCCGGTCCCGCAAGGCCGTCCGCCGCGCTTGCCGCGTTGCCCGATGCAACCGCCAGAACGAGCCAGCCGAGTCGGACGATGCTGTGGCGACCCATTCCAGTTGGCAAATGCACGATAAGCGTCGGGAAAACAGAGGTACTGGACCGGCGCGGTCGAGGGGTTTAGAGGTGTTTTGTTCGACAAAACCCTTCTTTTGACCATACCTGCGGCAATTCCTGCTGTCAAAAAGCGCACGCCGGTTGCAAACGGCCGCGCGGCGAAATACTCTGGAACCCGTCTTCTCCCCTGCGTCTGACGTTTTTAGTTGGAAGGAAGCCTTCATGAAGCGCGCGCCGCGGCTTCGCGCACGCCTCCGGTGGTGCCCGATCGTGTCGACAATCGTCCTGGCGACCGCTTGCGCGCGCACGTCCGCGGTTGATGCGGCGGAACCGGCTTATGATGTCAACGCGCTAGACCAGGAGTTCGCCGCGTCGGCCGCCGAGAACCCCAAACTTCAAGGCGCGTGGATCGACCTCGATTACGAGCCCAGCGCGGATGAATCGCTCCCCGGCAGGTTCACGGTCCGCCGAGTGCTCGATTCAAGCCGGGCGGACACGCAGCGAGCCGAGATTGACCGCGTCGCGGCCGGCTGGCTTCCTGCGGGCCGCTATCAGGTCAGGCCGCAGGCCGACCGGCTCTATCCCTTCTCGCGCCTTCTGGCCGACCTGGAGCTGGCGATCGAAACCGAGCCGACCCTGAGCGGCTGCCAGATCACGGGGGGTTATTACGCGGGCGACCCGAACGAGCCGGGCGCGCTCAACCTCGTGCTTCGCGGCCGGATCGCCCGTGAAGACCAGGACGTCGAGATCGAGGGGCTTTGCGGACGATTGATGCGTCGCGACCCGGCCTGGATCAAACCCAGCAACGGTCGACGAGGCGATCCCGGTGCGAACGTCGCGCTGGCGATCGCCCCCAAGACGACGGAGCTGAAGGTGGTCGAACCGTCGGAGGCCAACGGCCGCTGGTTCTACGCCGCGGGCCTGCGGCACTTCTGGAAGCTCGACTACGCCCGCGCCGCGCGGGCTTTCCACCAGGCGACGCTCGAATCGCCGCGCACGCTGCAATATCACTACTGGTGGATCCTGGCCGACCTGGGCCAGGGCAAGAAGCAACTGGCCCGCCGCCGGATGGACATGGTCGCCCGCCGCTTCCGCGAAGAGGATTTTGATCACCAGTCGCCCGAATACCGGCTTGTCGTCCGCTCGTTGGAGCGCGTGCAGGGGCCGTTGCGTCAATCGTTGCAGCGGCTGGAGACGCAAGCCCTGTTCGGCAACTCGCAGCTTGGCGCGAATTACTGATCGCGGCGCTCCGGCTGTTTTGAGCGGCGGGCAATGTTATTTCTCGCCCCCGGCGTTTCGCCGCCGTTTATCGCGCCGCGAACCAGAGTATCGTCGACGACTTGCACGAGTTCGCGGGCACCTGGGTGATAGTGCGTGGGCTCGAATCCCTGCAGATACCCTGTACGCGCGCCGTCAATAACGTCCCAGCGAGAGAGGCCGCTCGGATCGGATGAGAACAGCCAATGTCCGTCGCTGAAGAATGAACCGGCAGGACCGGCAAACGCTGTAAGCTCGCAAGGCCAGGGCCCGTCGACAGCACGCCAGCGAACCTCTCCATCTCCCGTTAAGGAAACGTCAAAGATGCGGGCACCTTCGATCATATCCTGGTCATCGTCGCCGATCCCGCCTATGACTATCCGGCTATCATCGAGCCAAGTTAGTGCATGATCCCAGTAATAATGACGTGCGCATATGGCTTTCCGCGACGGTCCATCTTCGGACTCCCATACGTTGTCAGAGATCCACGGTTCGAGCTTCCAAGTTGCCGGAACGCCAACGGGATGCCACACCCAACCATCATCAACGATACGAACACTGTTCGGACTAATTTGGATCGCCCCGTGGAAGTAATCCAGATCGTGAATTGGTCGGTCCTCTCCCGGCCCCCAGCTTGTCGGATTCCGATCGGTCAGTAAGGTTCCGGTCAAGGGATCGGACACGTCGAGCCGGTTCCAGTCCGTGCGATGGATGGCCACCGTCCGCCCCTTGACGTGGGCAAAGGTGAACGAGAACGGGACCGTTTCCGCGTTATCATCGCCGCCGTAAAGCGATAGGGTCACTCGGCCGGATCGGAGGTCAATGACCTGACCATAATATCCATAGTCATTGACGATGGCGGCAAAATCGCCATTTGGAGCAGCATGCAAGCGCGGTTTCAGGATTCGATCACGCCAAGGTTCGTGATCGGGTTCCGAGGGGAGAGTTGCGCGTACGAGGCGATTCCACTCGCAGGTGTCGGCATCGAATCGGGCGATCAGGCCGTCTTCAGCGAGTAACAGCCAGTGCGACCGCCCGTCCCGAAGGATCGGAGAAACATCAACGATCTTGCCGAGCTCTCGTGGCAGAGCCGTGTTCTCAAGTGGAAGGTCGAAGGCTTCGCAACGAGACCGAATCTCGGGCTTCCCACGAACCCCCATGAAACGGCCAACTGCAGTTGCGGCGTGCTCGAGGCACTCCTGGCAAACAACGTCGCTGGTGACCGGTCGCCCTGTCTCACGCTCATGCGCGCAGGAATTGCAGAGCAATTCGGAATCCATCGCAAAGCCGGTGTACCACCTTACGTAGCTGAGCCAAGGTTGTCGGCAGGTGCGAAGATGAACGCAAACCGGTGTTCCGGACGGTTCGCGATCGTGACCACACGCCAGCATTCTGTCACCTCGGATCGCTACTGTTCCATTCCGTGGTCACTAGCCGCCGCCGGCCCGCTCCGATCAGCAATGCTGCACGCGTTTCGGCCGATCACTTTTTTGCCCCGATTGCCTGTTCGCTTGGGCAGGCAACAGTTCTGCTAGAAACCTGCCCGTGTACGACTTCTTGCATGCCGCGATTTCCTCAGGCGTGCCACAGGCGATCAGCTCGCCGCCGTTGTGGCCTCCCTCGGGCCCGAGATCGATCACGTAGTCGGCCGTCTTGATCACGTCGAGGTTGTGCTCGATGACGACCACCGAATGACCGTTGTCGACCAGGCGATTCAGGCTGTCGAGCAGCCGGTCGATGTCGGCAAAGTGCAGGCCGGTGGTCGGCTCGTCGAGAATGTACAGATTGTGCTTGCCGCGTTTCAGCTTGCCGAGCTCGCCGGCCAGCTTCACGCGCTGAGCTTCGCCGCCGGAGAGAATCGTCGAGGGGTGACCGAGCTTGATGTAGCCAAGCCCCAGATCCTCCAGGACGCTGATCTTGCGGGCAATCGATAGCTCATCGGAGAAGAATTGCACGCCTTCTTCCACCGACAGGTCGAGCACTTCGGCGATATTCTTGCCATGGTACTCGACCTCAAGCGTGTCTTCGTTGTACCGCGTTCCCTTGCAGGTAGGGCAGAGAACCTCCACGTCGGGCATGAACGAGAGTTGAGTCGTGATCGTCCCTTCGCCGCTGCACTCCTCGCAACGGCCCCCCTTGACGTTGAAGCTGAAGGTCGAGGCGGTGAAGCCGCGTTTTTTCGCCTGGTTGGTTTCCGCGAACAGCGTGCGAATCGCGTCGTAAAAGCCGATGTAGGTGGCGGGGTTCGAGCGCGACGAGCGGCCGATCGGCGATTGGTCGACGTCGATCACGTCGCTGATGTGTTCGCTGCCCGTGAGTTCGTCGTGATCGCCGGCGAAGACGCGGCTGTCATAGAGCAGTGAAAAGAGCCGCTTGTGGACGATTTCGTGAATCAGCGAGCTCTTTCCCGAACCCGACGCGCCCGTCACGCAGACGAATTGTTCGAGCGGAATCGTCACGTCGAGGTTCTTGAGATTGTTCTGGCGAGCGCCGCGCACGGTCAGCGACTTGCCGCTCGCCGGCCGGCGCCGTGCGGGGACGGCGATGCTCTTCTTGCCGCTAAGGTATTGGCCGGTGAGCGATTTCCCGTCCTTCAGGATCTTCTTCAAAGGCCCTGCGGCGACAATCTTGCCGCCGTGCACGCCGGGGCCGGGCCCGATTTCGAGAATATGGTCGGCCGCCTGAATGGTGTCGGCATCGTGCTCGACCACGATCACCGTGTTGCCGAGATCGCGCAGCCGCTTGAGCGTCTCGATCATCTTGACGTTATCCTTGGGATGCAGGCCGATGCTCGGTTCGTCGAGCACGTACAGCATGCCCATCAAGCCGGAGCCGATCTGTGACGACAGCCGGATGCGTTGCGATTCGCCGCCCGAAAGCGTCGCCGAGCGGCGATTCAGGCTCAGATAGTCCAGCCCGATCGCGATCAGCAGTTCCAGCCGCGTGGTCACCTCGCGCACGATGGTGTCGGCGATGGCACGCTGCTTGGGCGCCGGTTTGATCGATTTCAGAAACCGGAGCAGTTCGGCCAGGTGCATCTCGCCGATCTCGAAGAGATTGCGGCCCTCGATGGTGACGAGCCGCCGGGCGAGTTTCAGGCGGGCGCCGCCGCATTCCGGGCAATCGTACTCGACCATCACCTTCTTGAGATATTCGTCCATGCCGGCGTTCGAAGTGCCCTGCTTGCGGTATCTCCGGTAGTGGTCTTCCAGTTGATTGACGACGCCGTGAAACTTGATTTTCTTGCCGGCGTGTTGCTGGCCCACCTTGGCTTTGGGAGGTACGACGACCGTGAACTGCTCCCCCTTGGTGCCGTAGAACAGGATTTGCACGTGCTCTTCCGCCAGATCCTGAAAGGGCGTGTCGAGGCTAAAGCCGTAGTGGGCAGCAAGACTGTGGAGCATGCGGCCGCCCCAGCTATCGGGGCTGTTTCCGAGCGCGGCGTTGACGAACGCTCCCTCGTTCAAGCTGCGTTTCGGATCGGGTACGAGCAACGATGGGTGCACGCGCATGGCCGTGCCGATGCCGGCGCAGGTCGGGCAGGCGCCGGCCGGATCGTTGAACGTGAACTGGAAGGCTTGCATCTCCGCGGCCACGAGTCGATGCCGCGTGCAGCCGAAGCCGTCGTAGAACTTCTTGTGCACGCCGCTGGGCTGCTTCGGTTTCACGATGTGAAAACCGAGCAAGCCATCGCCGAGCTTCAGTCCGTGTTCGAGCGACGTGATGACTTGCTGGTCGATACCCGGCTCGACGACGAACGTATCGATCACCGCCTCGACCGAATGCGGCCGGTCCTCGTCGAGCTCGATGTGCTCTCCTAGATCGCGCGGCTTGCCGTCGATTCGTGCCCGGCGATAGCCGTTCACGCGGATCTGTTCGAACAGATACTCATAATCCTCGCCGTGAATCTTGTACACCGGCGCCCGCACCTCGACCTCGGTCCCCTTCGGCAGCGATAGCAAGTGCTCCATCATCTGGTAAGGCGTGCGGATCATGAGTTCGTCGCCGCAGAGCGGACAGTGGGGAACGCCCATCGTGGCGAACAACATCCGCAAATAGTCGGAGATGTCGGTCATGGTGCCGACCGTCGATCGTGGGTTGGAGCCGACGGTCTTCTGATCGATCGACACCACGGGCGACAGGCCGTTGACGAAATCGACGTCGGGTTTCTTGAGCTGTCCGACGAAACGCTTGGCGAAGGTCGACATCGACGCCAGCAAGCGCCTTTGGCCTTCGGCATAAAGCGTGTCGAAGGCCAGGGACGATTTGCCGGAGCCGCTCACGCCGGTGACGACGATGAGCCTGTCGCGTGGAATTTCGACGTCGACGTTGCAGAGGTTGTTCTCCCGCGCGCCGCGAATCTCGATCGTGGTTCGCATCGGTGGCTCGTCAGGAAGCGTCCAGGAAATAGGCGGGTTCTTCGACCTGATCCTGGCTACGCTTCGTCAGCTTGAACGGTGCCGAGACTTTCTCCAACAGCCCTTTGCGTTCCAGCCACTCGCATGCCGACTCCAGGTGCCAGGGGTGCAACTGCGAGAAGGCGAAGTGATCGCCGATCTCCGACAACGGCACCACGCGGTTTTGCTTTTTGAGGAAGGCAAGGAGCGGCTTCAAGTGGGCCTGGTAGTGCTCGTCGAGATAGCCTTCGATCGCATCGAGGGCCGCCGAGATCGCTCGCCGGTTCTTGCGTTTGGCCAGCACATCGAGATAGATCGTCTGAAACAGATCCGGTGCTCCCTCGATCGCCCGGTAGATGACGTCCCCTTCCCACACTTCGCCGCGGCGGATGATCTCGGTGTGCGCGACGCTGTGGGCCGCCGAGAGCGTTTCTTGTACGGCCAGTTCGAGATCCTTCTTGATGTCGAGACGTTTGCGCGCCTGGCGGTGCGAGTAGATCGTCCATGTCGAGAAGGTCAAGAGTTCGCGTTCCCGGTCCTTGGTCGCCGTGCGGTTGGCCTTTTCAAACCAGCTCTTGATGGACGGGTCTTTGCTGTGCACGATCCGGCGTTCGGCGAAGAAGTTGCAGGAGAATGCGGTACGTGATGCTCCTTCGACCATCTGCTTGAAGCGAGCACGCGGGATCAGTTCGGCGTGAAGGTTGATGCCGTTTTCGACGAGGATGCGAAAGATCCGTTCGTCATTGCCGTCGCTGAGCACGCGCCGGGTGACGCCATCGGCCTCGATGATCCACAACCCCAGCGATTCGCGCCGCCAGATCGTTTCCTCCTTCAGGCTCCCCACCAACACGACGGCGAGCACGTAACGATCCTCCGCGATCCGCTCGATGAATTGGTTGAGCGCGGTTTCGAACTGGGCGAGTTTTTCAGCGTCACTAGCCGGGGGCATGGCCGTCATCTCGTGGTTGTGCCCGACAAATCAAAGCCGTATTTTAGTTGGAGCCAGTCCGCTGGCGAGAAGGAATTCGGATTCATTCTCGTAGGACTGGCAATGCCGCTGCATCGTTCGGTTCGACAATTCGCATCCGCGTTTGCCACCGGCGTTAGCTGCTAAAGCTGGTGGCAGACAGACCTGCATATTCGTCTTGATGCGAGGGCCAAGGTATCGCTGCGACAGGCCCGGCTTGCCCCAGATTCCGGAGGACTTCAAAATGACGCTCCGGTTTGAACAACTGCAATGGCGCGGGCTGCATCGTGCGATCACGTCTGATTGTGGATCTGAGGCCATCGTGATGAAATACCACATCCGGCTCGAACAGGCCAGCAGTCGTCCCCTTGCGGTTGTTCGCCGTCGCGCGCAGCCGCACGAACTGTCGAAGGTCGTCCCTGAGGCCTGTGGCACGGTATGGAACGTCGTCCGGGCTGGGCCGATTCCAGGGGCGGGTCGTCATGTCGCGGTTTACCTGGACTGCCAGATCAACCTCGAAGTGGGCGTGGAATTGGAGGCACCGTTCGGCGGCGACGGCGAAGTTATCGGCTCGGCCACTCCGGCCGGCACCGTCGCCACGACGACCCATTTCGGGCCTTACGGTCTACTCCACGAGGCGCATGACGCGATTCGCCTGTGGTGCCAGAACAACGGGCATGCGTTGACGGGCCCCAATTGGGAGATCTACGGCCACTGGAAAGACGAGTGGAACTGCGATCCGGCCAAGATCACCACAGACGTTTTCTACCTGCTCGAGGCGGACGCGCATCCGCGCATTTGAGCCACGGTTGGCCACGGGCTATGGTCGTGGGCCCGAGCCGCGTCCCTTTCCCTTGCGTGCTTTGTCCTGACGACTCGCAGTCTTTCGCCCTGGCCGGTAACCCGCCTTAGGCAAACCACGCTCGCCGGCTGGCTCACCCTTCGCCGGGTTGGCGACAGAATGGTAATGGTCCGAATCATTGGCCCGACGCCTGCGCGCCTCGATCGCTTCCTTCGGCGGCCGGTCCGGAATAAGGCAATCGCAACCGCTGCCGATCAGATCCTGCCGCCCCGCTTGCTCCAGCGCCCGCCGCACCTCGAAATAATTCTCCGGCTTGAAGAACTGCAAGAGGGCACGTTGCAGCTTGCGGTCGCGAAGGTGCCTGGCGATGTAGACCGGTTTGCCGGTGAACGGATCGAGCCCCGTGTGATACATGCAGGCCGCGATGTCGAACGGGCTGGGAATGAAATCCTGCACCTGGTCGGGCCGGTAGCCGTTGCGCTTGAGGAAAACCGCCAGCTCGATCATCGAGTCGAGGTCGCTCCCCGGATGGCTGGCGATGAAGTAGGGGACGAGGTACTGCTTCTTGCCGGCCGCCCGTGAGGCCTTCTTGAATTCGCGGTCGAACTCGACGAAATCCTCCCGGCCGGGCTTTTTCATCAGGTCGAGCACTTTGCTGTCGATGTGCTCCGGGGCGACCTTCATGTGGCCGCCCACGTGGTGGGTCGCCAGCTCGCGCATGTACACGGGGCTGCGGCGGGCCAGGTCCATGCGGATACCGGAGGCCACGAAGACCTTCTTGATTCCCGGTTCTTCGCGGGCCTGTTTCATCAACTCGATGAGCGGGCCGTGATCCGTGCCCAGCAGCTTGCAGATCGTCGGGTGGACGCAGCTCAAGCGGCGGCAACGGGCCTCGACCTCCGGCCGCTGGCAGCGCATCTGGTACATGTTGGCGGTGGGGCCGCCGATGTCGCTCACGACGCCGGCGAACTTCGGGTCCTCCTTCATCTGGCGGATTTCCGCCAGCACCGACTCCTGGCTGCGGCTCTGGATGATCCGCCCCTCGTGGGCCGTGATCGAACAGAACGTGCAGCCGCCGAAGCAGCCCCGCATTATCTGGACCGAGTCTTTCACCACCTCGTGGGCCGGAATCGGCTGGTCGCCGTAGCTCGGGTGGGGCTGGCGCGTGTAGGGGAGGCCGTAGACGCGGTCCATCTCGGCCTGGCTTAGCGGCAAGGCCGGAGGGTTGACGACCACCGCCTCGCGATCGTGGGTCTGCACCAGCCGCCGCGCGTTGTGGGGGTTCGTCTCGTTGTGGGCGATCTTGGTGAGCTGCGCGAACGCCCGTTTGTCGGCCACCACCTCTTCGTAGCTCGGCAGGCGGATGGTGTTTTCGGTCGGCGGCGGTTCGCTGGCTCCCAACCGGTAGACGACGCCCCGCAGATCGCGCAGGTCACGCACCGTTTCGCCGCGGGCCAGGCGGTGGGCGATCTCGACGATCGGCCGCTCGCCCATGCCGAACACCACCAGGTCGGCCTTGCAGTCGAGGATGATCGAGCGGCGGACCTTGTCGCTCCAATAGTCGTAATGGGCCAGCCGCCGCAGACTCGCCTCGACTCCTCCGGCGATGACCGGTACGCCCTTATACGCCTCGCGGGCGCGCTGGCAATAGGCGAGCGTGGCGCGATCGGGCCGCCGCCCGATGGCGCCACCCGGGCTGTAGGCGTCGTCGTTGCGCACCTTGCGATTTGCCGTGTAGTGGTTGATCATCGAGTCCATGTTGCCGGCGCTGACCGCGAAGAACAGCCGTGGCCTGCCGAATGTCCGCCAGGCGTCGCAGGACCGCCAGTCTGGCTGGCTCAGAATGGCCACTCTGAAACCTTCGGATTCCAGCAGCCGGCCGAGCAGCGCCATGGCGAAGCTGGGGTGGTCGACGTAGGCATCCCCCGTGACGAACACGACGTCGACTTCGGTCCATCCCCGCGCCTGCATCTCCTCCCTCGACATCGGAAGGGGCTGTGTCAGCCGGCGCGCAGCGGGGGCCTGACCGACGATCGGCAGGGAGAGGGAGTCGGGCTGGCGGGCGGTGACGGACATTCGCGAGGGCAGACGCAAAACGCGTGCGAAGGAGGATCGGGCAACCTGTTATTCTAGCGTTGCGGTCCAGCCGATCGCTATGGAATGAAGCTGCTGGTAGTGGGACATCAGCGTGGTGCTGGGCTGGGCTCGTGCCCAGCGATCACGAGACACCCTCTCCCTCCAGCGTGTCGGCCACTTCGCGGATGACGGCGATCGCCTCCACGCGGGACCGCTCCCATTCCCTTTCCCCAAGGCCACCACCAGAGGCAAGGTTGTGTTCGAGCGTAAACCCGCGCAGTACGAGAAGCTCCCGGCGCGTTTATTCGTCTTTGGTCTCGTCAAGTATCCTGGCGGCTAGCCGTAGAAAATGGACCCGCGATGGCCATGCGATTCACCTATTCTCGATACGGGTTCTCGTCCATGGCGCCTATTCTACCGCGCTGGATCTGGCCTGCGCGACTGCCCTTGTTTGGGCAAGGGAGAACCTGTACTTTCCTCCCACGGTCCAGCCACTCCCTGGATCCAGCCGCTTAGGCTGGATCGGCACTCCTGGTTGGGTTAGCATTGCGGGTGGTTAACACGCCCCCGCAAAGAGCCATGCACCAGGATGGCAGACGCTGACTGGCAGAAGGTCTGGGTTCGCTATGCCAAGCATCGCAAGGCCACGGTCCGGGACGTAAAAAACGGCGTGGCCAAACAGTGGTCGCAATCGGAAAACTCCCAAGCCCAATACCATCCAGAGAATTATGGCGGCGACGAGCAAGTCAAGGCCCTCGACATGCTCTGCCTTGAAAACGGCGTTTTAATTCGTGCAACGGCCGTAAAGAGGACCTATTATTACGATTGCGGAGCCGGAAACTACGTCGGCTATTGCTGTGGCACCTTGACGACGTTCGTCCACACCGAATGGCACAGGGCTGGCGAGATTCACGGCAGGCCGATCTGCAAGAAGTGTCTAAACCAAAAGCCGGGCGTCGACCTATGATCCTCTATCCGCAAATCCCCTCAGACTTTGGGTGCGAAGTAGTTGGGTATCTCTACGATTCCGACGATCCGGCCGACCTTGGCCAGACAATGATGGAAATCGTGACCCCGAAGGGCGTGTGCGTTAATTGCGGGTGGCTCCCTGAAGGCGACCCCAACGGAGCCTATCGAATCGTTGTGACTCAAGGATTCCGACGCGTGATGCGCGACTACGAAACCAGAAGCATTGAGGAGGCGGCCCGAAGACTAGAAGCCATCACCAAGTCACTTTGCGTGGGCGTGCCTTTCTTGAGTTCAATCTCTGGCGCCGTCCGGCAGACTGTAAACTTTGCATTGCCAGCGGCGAAAAACAGCGTTGAGGTGTCGGCTGGTCGTCCCGAATTGGCCATTAGCTGAAGCCGCGAAAGATGCCGAAGCCCATCTTTATCGTCTGTGCCCAAAGCGTTATCGAGGACAAGACGACTAATAATGTAAGCATTCTTAATGTTTTAGAGAAGATTAGTTATATCAAAAGAAAACCCAGCGACGACCAGCCAGTCACGCAGTTCAATTGCAATGTTCTCGCAGTATGGCGCCGTGAAACGAGCGACATAAACGTCGAGTTCGAGACGGAGTTTTCTTTGATTCTTCCGAGCAGCGGTGACATCCATTCTCTCGCCAGTTCCCCCTTTACATTTCCCGAAGACAAGGAGCTTTGGCGATTTAATCTGATGTTTTCGGGGATGCCCCCGATAGATGGCGATGGGACATTGATTTTCCGTCACGGGCTAAGGAAGAAGGCGGCATCCGAATGGCTTTATCAGAGCTATCCCGTGTCGGTCGAGGCACTCAAAACAGAGAACGAATCGGCACAGAAGGCCACCAGGAAATAGCTCGCGTTTAGGAAAGAACCGCCGCGAACAGTTCATCGAACGTCCAAGGGTGATCGGTCAGACCGGCCATCATGCAAGCCGTCGACCGAAGCTTGCCGGACTTGCCCGGCTTGCGGGTCCGCCAGCAGTAGTTGTAGTGGGCGGCGAAGATAGCGAATGCCGCTTCAAGATTTCTTAGTTTTTTGCTAAATGCGTAGGTCAGCCGGTTGAGCCGCTTCAAGAACAGCCGTTGGGTGCCGTTTAACCGCTCGACGTGGCTCGTGCATATCGTCCACCGCTCGCCTTCGCTCATGCCGCGCCGTGCCCGACGGCGCGTGCCTATCATTTCACTGGGCGTGTAGATGATCTTGGCATTTCGATATTCTTTAATTATTGTTCCATATTTCACGTAAGGCCCGAAAGCCAAATCGACCGCTTCCGGATAAGCCGCGAAGGCGTCGGTCGAGACCTGGACCAGCCTCTTGAACGCGCCCTGTTGATAGGCGTGATCGTCTGAGGCGTGCGCCGTCGGCCAGACGAGTCGACTGGCCACGTCACGCATGAACCGCCGTGCATTGTCGCCCGAGCGCTTGCCGATCAAAAACGACGGCAGCAGCTTAGTATCGGTGTCGAGGCACGTCCAGATGTAGACCTCGCCAATGTCGTGGCGCTTCTCGCGCTCTTCCAGTGTGAGCCGATGCTGCTTCTTCAGCACCGTCGTATGCTGCTCGTCAAACTGGAGATGCCCCAACGTCAGGCCCCGCATCCGCTGGTCAAGAAAACGTCGGCACGCTTCCCCGAAGTGGACAAGCAGCTTGAGAATCGTTTTCTTGTGGATGCCGGTCAGCCGAACCGCACTACGGATTGACGAGCCTTCGGCCAACAGATGAAGCACTCGCTTGGCATCTTCGACCGGCACGCGCATCACGCCAAGCGGCTTTGCCTTGGGTGCCCCAAACCGCTTACCGCACAAGAGGCACTTGTAGCGTTGATTCCCGTCTCGATCCTTGCCGTCTTTCTTCAACGACGTGTGGGCACACGCGACCATCATTTGCCGTTTCCCTTGCTGGGCTACGGCCGGTCGCTAGAATTCGCTTACCACAGACGGTTCAGGCGACCAGCCTGGATTGTTTGCCCGTGGTTGCCCGCCAAGGCTTCCACGGGTTTCTTTGTCTGCCGTTATTGTAACGATAAAAACATAACGGTCAAGTGGCAGTAGACTTGACCACCGATGTTTTTATCCTTACACTTTCGACATGGCACGACCAAAGAAGGAAGCAGGCATGGCCCGTGACAAACTGATGCAAGTCAGGGTCAAGCCGCAAGAGTACGAATCGTTCAAGGAAGCCGCCGACATATCGGGGCTAGATCTATCCGCATGGGTTCGCCAGCAGCTCTTGCTGGCCGTTAGGAAGGTCGCTCGAAAGAGCGCCTGAGCGGAGTGGCGGGGGAATCGAACCCGGCGAAAAATCGCTCCTGACGCGGTTTATAAAACCGCTGCGCGGCCAACACGCGGGCCGCCCTCCGAATGGAGAGCGGTCGATTTACGGCGCTAGAGAAGATCGCTTCATGTAAGAGAGACACCGGGTAGAAACGGCCAGTTCGCGCAACGAGGGTTACAAATGGGAAAGAAGGGAAAGAAGTCACGTCGGAAGAGAAAGAACAAATCCAAGCCAAGCGAAGCCGGCGGCGAAGAGGAGACAGCCCCCCAAGATCCAGAGTCCCAACTTCCATCCACTGTCGGAGCTAAGGCCGATCAGGACACAGGCCAAGGCCAGACCGCCAGCCAACCCGCCAAGGAAAAGCGACGGTGGCAAAAACCACCTGTTAGCCAAGAGTGGCTGAAATTTGCCGAAGTTCTGTGCGCTGGCGCGATAGTGATATTCGCCGCAATAGCCCAAAAGAACGCGCAGGACGCGGCGAAGTCCGCAGAGGCAACCGTGAGGCAGGCTAGGGCCGACTCTGAAAAAATCCAAAAACTTGTCAACGAAACGGGCGTTAAATTTCTGCGGGCATACGTGAGCGTTCAGCCGGGTGGCGTCGAGCCGTCTAAAAAGCCAGATGAACTCAAGGCTACCATAAACATCGTGAACAATGGCATGACCAGGGCGCACAAGATCGCAATGCGATCCAATGCCCTTCTTGCGCCGCTGAACTATTCCGGAGAATTCGTGACGATGCCCCATCCCACCAGGAATTGGTTGGGACCAAGCGACAACTTTCTCTTGATGGTCTCTGTCCCGGCAAGCGAGACCCAACGGAAAGCCTTGAAGGACGGCGAATTGGTTCTGTGGGTCTATGGCCGCATAGAGTACAAAGACGACTACAAGGGCGATCGGTACACCGAGTTTCGCTATTACTGGGATGGACAGAACGAGACCTTTAATTTTGCCAATAATGGCAATCAGGCCGACGAATGGCCGGAGGAATCCGACGCGAATATGGAAGCTAGTCACGATCTAGTCCTCCCCGCGAAGTAGCAGCACCACGGCCTGAGCCCACTACCAAGCTGCTGGTGTGCTTCCATTTGGCGCGAGTGTCAGGAAAAAACCGCGTTTGGGCCAAAACCGACTGCTTAGGCAAAGAGCTCGCAGCTCAGCGCTGTATTAAGAAATCCCCACGACTCCCACGTGCCTTCAATCTGCCATGACCGAAGGCACCGGTGTACCGATTCTGGTAAAAACGAGGAACATACAAGCGCTGTGCCGGGAGATTAGGCAGGCAGGCTTTCGATCCACTTTCTTGCTCGCGCGACGACCTCGCAAATATCCGGAATTGGGTCATCGCTCTCCGATGCGAAGATGATGTCGAACTGAATCCTTTCCGCCTGGTCCTTTATGCCGTGCCCGTGGCCTTCGATCGCACTCGCGAGACCTACTAGCTGCCGCCCCACATCGAGGCAGTCGGACTTCCCAGAATCCCACTGGTCACAGACCTCGCGCATCATTTGAATGATGGTCGCGTTTGACATGCCCACATCATAGCGTCGGCGGGGCGGCTGGTGGCGCGAAAGTTGATGTAAGCCTCGTTCCCAGCGGCTCCAAGTGGAATGTTCAGATCCACAAGCAGGCATCGGCGGAGCATTGCCCAACCCCAGTCGTCGCGCCGTTGCTCGACGCTGAATCCGAGCTTCTGGTAAAAGTCGATGCTGGCCGGCATGCTCTTCCCCGGCAACATTGGTATGAGACGGCTCAAGTTCATCGGAACCCTTTAGCAATTTCGATGGTGAATCTCGATTACGGCTACGCCGCTTCGTCAGCGTTGGTCATGGTCTCGTAATCGCCGCAGCAGGGCTAACCGTTCGCGGAGAAGCTCCCGCAGACGGCATTCGTCGGCCTCGGGATTCTCGTGGCGCAAACCGTCGAGGATGATCCGGCAAGAACGGTCGAAAACGCTCGCTCCCGCCAATAGCTTGTCTTCTGGCGACATGGCGCGGGCCGCTCGCACCTTCGAGAGGTAGCTCTCGTCGATTAGCTCCTAAGTGGGCCTCACCTTCTACCAGTGGAAGTGCAGATGCGGAATCGACTCCTGTAGCCGGCCGGCCCCCTCCTCGGTCGCCTCGCTCCCCTCAATATACAAATTCTGGAGCTGATCGAACCCCAGAAGCTGCTCCAACCCGGCATCGGTGATCGGCGCGTTCTGCAGGATCAGCGTGGTCAGTTCAGGCAGGCGTCGCACGCTCGCCAGACCGTTGTCGCCGATCTTGCTGGCGCCGAAACGAAGCAACCGCAAATGGCTCAGGGAAGTCAGCTTCTTCAGCCCCGCTGAAGTCACATCGGCGCCGGCGAAATTGAGCGTTTCCAGCTCCCGCATGCCCAGCAGGTTTTCCAGCCCGTCGTCCGTCACGCTCGTTTCGCCCAGGACAAGCGTTCGCAACTCGGTTAATCCGGCCAGGCGATGCAAGCCGGTGTCGCTGATCCGGGCCTGCTTGAGCACGAGCCGATGCAAACCGGTCAAGCCGGTAAGTTGCTCAAGATCGGCATCCGAAACCGGCTGCGATTCCAGTTCGATCGCGTCCGACTTGCCCTCGCGCACCTGGCGAACCTGTTCGGCGAGCGAATCGTCGGATCGCGGCGATTCAATCGCCGGTGCGGCATTTCTCGCCCGCGGCGCGGGCGGCTCGCAGCCCGTCGCGGCCGCGAGCCAGACCACCAACAGGGAGAAGTGAACGAGCTGCGAACGCGGCAAAGTCAATGAACCGTGGATGGCACAAGGAGAAAGTCAAAATACAAAATGCAAAAGTCAACCGGAAATCGGCGCGCATCGCAACTTGCCCCTTCCCGATTCTGCATTTTGACTCTCTTCGGCTGTGACTCCGTGGTTACCTCCTCAACATAGTTCTGTTTTGGGATGTCACTTTCCAGAATTCCCAAAATCCCCCTCCATCTGGCGCCAGACGCAGTGGATATGGTTGGCCGGGTTGCCCGCCCCGTCGGGCTGAACGTTGACGAACTCGATGAGGAACGTCTTCCCCTGCGCGCGGTAATAGTGGCCGATGCCCGGCTTGTCGGCCCCCGCCCAGGCAAAGTAGACGTTCTTGATGCCGGCGTCGCGCACTTCGGCCAAACGCTTCTGGCCGACCTCGAGTGCCATGTTGTCGGTGTACGCCTCCAGCAGCGACCAAAGGATCTTTTGTTGCTCGTCGCTAAGCTCACCGGCCGGCAGGCCCTCGGGCTCGCCTTGTGGCGGCTGCGCCCCAACGGGGCCGCGGATGTCGCTCGGCGCCTTGTCGGCGATCATGGCCTTGGCCCGCTGTTCGGCCGAGAGCGACTTCAACAGTTCAAAGGCCCGATCTTCCTCGGCCCGCAACACGCGCGTGCCCCGTGCGGGTCCCACGCCGACGTCGCTGCGCACGTCGGCCGGGTTAGCCCCAAAAAAAGCCGGTGTGACGGAGACGAGCTTGCCGCCATCGACCACAAAATTCAGCGAGAGGTGGTGCCCCTCGACGCTCAGGCCCCAGCGGTCCGACTCGCTCGGCTGGCCGAAGACGGTGAAATAGTAACGCTCCGGATCGCGCAGCGGAGCACCCTTTTTCTCCTTCTCCAGCTCATGCAAAATGGCCTCCAGGCTCATGATCGTCTTGGCCTTGTCGTAGCCGAGTTGGCTGACGGCGCTGGCCAACAGCGCGTGGGCCAGCTTCCGCTGCTGCGCGTCCATATGTTTGATCTGCAGCCCCTTGCGTTTGTCCTTGGGGATGAAATGCCAGTCGGTGCGGGCCACGTCGTCGAATTTCATGCTCGCCTCGGCCCGTTGTTCGGCCGACAGGCCCGCCAGAAAATCGCGGGCTGCGTGCGTCATATCGGCGCCGGCCGGGCGGAAGTTGACGGCCGCCAGCGTGCCGCCGCAACAGACCAGGAGGGCGGCCAGAACGGCCAGGGATCTTTTCTTGGGGGGGCTTTGCATGGGCGGTGCTCCAAGTTGAGGCGAGGATTCGCTTGAGGCGGGTAGGTTTCCCGCTACGATAACTCGCCGGGCCGCCAGCAGCCAGGGGCCCGCGGCGGGTGAACGCCGACCGATACCGAGCCCGCGAGCGGCTCCCTCTCGTATATTTTGCCCAGGTTTGGTTGGAATCCGTCCTACACGGGCGGCGGCACGTCCAGCGCCGGGTTCTGGTCGAAGAAGCCGTCGGGCTTGAGGGAAAAGCCGATCGAAGCCACCGGCATGACAGGCCAGTCTTCGGGACGCGGCACGTGCGTGTGCCCGAAGACGTACCAGACGACGAGCGGCGTGTTCTTGATCGGCCGATCCGCCGCCGTCCAGTACGGAAGACCGTCGCCGGTCGGGTGCTGATTCGGGTAATCGCCCGCCGCGAACCGCTGGTTCGGGTCGTAGGGCGTCACCCAGAGCTGGTGGGCGACGAAGCCGGCACGCTTCATCACCGCGGCGTCGGGCAAAATCAGGGGCGGACAGTTTTCTCCCGGCACGAGCCGGTAACCGGTGGGCCGTCCCAGGCGGTTGCGGCGGCCCTCGTTCACGATCCGCCAGAAACGGGCGGCCGCGCCCTTTACCGATCGTCTGGCGTCGAGTTCGCCGGCCAGCGGCGTGGTTTCGACGCGGAACGCGTTGTGATGCGGGTTCTCCGGGCCGGCCGGCACCGAGACCGTGTCGACCTCCTCGATCGAGTTGCCTTCGCCGTCGACCGCGACGTCGAGACGGGCGGCAAAAATGTGCTGGTGCAGCGGCGCGTTCAATTGCGGCGCGATTTCGCTGCCGAACGGCGACCGCTCGCCCGGCTTGAGGGCCGTCGTGTTCACGATGCCGGTCAGCTTCACCTCGCACGCGATCGTGCCATCCTGCCCGAAGCTCCAGAAGAAACCGTAGTCGTAGTTGCCGATGGTGGAGATGAACGAGACGACCAGTCGCCGGCCGCGTCGCGCCTCGCTCTGCCCGGTCCGCCAGTCGCTGTGCTTCCAGAGCAGGCCCGTGTCTTCCTCGTGGAGACAGACGGCGTTCTTGATCGTGACGGCGCGACCGGCGCCGTTGCACACGTGGGCGTCGAAATAGTGGATCTTTCCCAGGCAATCGCAGCCGAGGACGAGCGAGTTGGCCAACATGCCGACGCCGAATTCACCGATATCGAAGGCGTTCTTGCGATAGCCGCACTCGCCGGGATCGCCGTAGGGAACGACCATCTCGCCGATGCTCGCCCGGTAGAGCACGGGCCGTTCTTGCCCCCGGTCTGCGTAACGCACGGTGTGCAACACGAGCCCCTCACGCGGCGTAAAACCAACCCGAAATCTCCATTTCTGCCACTGCACTTCCTGGCCGGTGACGGTGAAGCTCGTTCCTTCGGGCTGAGAAACAAAAAGCGGCTTGAGATCGTTTCGCGGTGTCGGCAAAAAGTCCCCCGCCCAGTTGCCGCTGGTCGGCGGCAGCGGCACAACTCCGTAGTCTTCGATCCGCAGCACTTCCATCTTGTGCAAATCGACAACGGCCACGATGCCTTCCAGGGGCCGCGCGTAACCGTTGTCCCCCGCTTCGCTGCGCACCCAACAGAGGGCCCTCGCCAGACGTTTGCCGCGGTCCTCGGCCGGTTCGGTGCCGTACATGCCGGCCGACCAGGCGTCGACCATCACCAACTCGACGTCGTTCAGGCCCCTTCTGGCCAGCGCGGCACGAAATTCCGGCGAGCGCTTGACGGCCGCTTCGCATTGGTCGCATTCGTCGGAGATAACCATGGGCTGCAATCCGGCGGCGAGAGCCTCGTACTTCGTCACCTCTTCGGTCGAGAGGTCGACGATGGCTTCGAACGCCTGGCCGGCCGACGGATCCATCACGACGATTGCCGCGGTCCGAGCGGGGGAATCTGCCAGTTGCCAGGCGAGGGGCCGGTTCGGCTCGGCCAGCGCCACGCTGACGAACCGCCACGAATTGCCGATGGGCTTTTGTTTTCGCAGAACGGCCACGGCCTGTTCGATCTCGTCGGTCGTAAGCGGATCGAGGGGATGCGGCGCCGGCCGCGTTTTGCTCCCCGCGCTGGATTGCGTCGCGCCGGATCGCTCGGCCGCGTGGGCTGCTCCCGTGACCAGCCATCGTCCCGCCGCCAGCACTCCCGTTGTCGCCGCCGAGGCACCCAGGAACGCCCGTCGAGAAGTCGTGGAGCCGCCCGAATGTAGATCGTCTGCGTGTGCCATGTACGGTGCTCGTGAAAACCCCACTAAGTATAGCGTCGCGTGCGGTTTCGCTCACCCGCAAAGATCTAACAACCGGTTAATTGCAATTGCCGAGGCAAAGGCTGACAATAATCTTGGTCTGCCGCTCCACGACGGGTGGTAGACTTGCTAAACGACTGACCCCGCACGAGGAACGTGCCATGTCTGTGTACCTGCGTTGGCTCGTCATCTCGACCTTGTTTCTGACGTCCGACCAGCTCGCGTTCGCGCGCGGTTTTGGAGGCGGCCACGCAGGCGGCTTTCATGGGGGCGGCTTTGCGGGGGGCGCTCACCTTGGTGGAATGGGCGGTGCTCATTTCGGCGGAATGGGCGGCGTGCACCCTGGCGGTTTTGGAGGAGGCTTTCGGGAAGGGGGCGGCCTCCCGGGCGGCCAGATTGGCGGAATGAACCGCGGCATGGGCGGCATCGACCGCGGCGGTTTTGATCGTGGGGAGCTTGGCGGCTTTAGCGGCGGAGCGATGAGCGGCTATCGCGGCCTCGACGGGGCACGCCCCGGAGAAGTCGGCGGGTTCGGGGCCGGCGGCTATCGGGTAGGCGGCTTCGATCATTCGATGGGCGCTTACGGCGCCGCGTCGCGCGGCGATTTGAATCGCTTCCTCGGACTGCCGACCGACGCGGGCATGAACGCGGCGGCGGGCGTGGCGGGACGCGGCTTCATGGCCGAAGGCCCGCGAGGCGGTGCGGTCGCCGCCGGAAGCATTGCTGCCGGGCGCGGTTTTCGCGCGGTCTCGCCCGCCTCCTACCACGCTCAGGGCTGGGCAGTACGCCGCGGCTTTGGCGGCTACGGCTGGTACGGTCGCGACTGGTATCGACGCTATCCCGGCGCCTGGTGGCCCGCAGGCTGGTACGCAGGCGCGGCTGGGGCCTGGGCCTGGTGTACCTGGGCCTCGCTCGGCGGTTGGTTTGGCTACTCCGGCGTCTCCCCCATGTACTACAACTACGGCAGCAACTTCGTCTACGACGGGGACGACGTCTACTACAACGGCCAACCGATCGGCACCGCGGCCGACTACTACGACCAGGCCAACACGCTGGCGGCGGGCGCGGCGGCGCCCGATCCCGACGCCACCGACTGGCTCCCTCTCGGGGTCTTCAGCCTGGTGGAGAGCGATCAAACTCAGCCCTCGCTGGTTTTTCAACTGGCGGTAAACAAGGCCGGAACGGTCCGCGGCAACTGCTCCAAGCCCGACGAAGAATTCGTCGGCGCCGTGCAGGGGGCGGTCGACAAGGAAAAGCAGCGCGTCGCGTGGACCGTCGGCGACGACAAGCAAACGATTTACGAGACCGGTCTCTACAACCTCACCAAGGACGAAGCGCCGGCCCTCGTTCACCGCGGGGCCGACAACACCGAACAATGGCTGCTCGTGCGCATGAAGCAGCCCGAATGAGAGGCCAGTTGGCCGAGCAGAAAGCCGTCAAACGAGCGGGCACCGAGGAAACGAAGAAATCACCATGAAGTACGCACTCTCCTCTTGTGGATTGATCATCGCGATGATGGTTGTCGCCGCGCCGGCCCAGGAAAAGAAGCCGGCAGCGCCGCGTCGCGAACAGGCCAAGCCGGCGAAGGCCGACGCGTCGGCAGACGAGCAGGCGATCCGGGCCACAGCCGACGTGTTCGTCAAGGCCTTCAATTCGGGTGATGCGCAAGCCTTGGGTGCCCTGTGGACCGCCGACGCCGATTACACGGACGAGAACGGCCAGGTCTATCACGGCCGCGCCGCCATCGAAAAGGAGTATACCTCCCTCTTCAAAGCGCACTCCGACATGACGCTGAAGATCGACGTTCAGTCGGTCCGCGTTCTCAATCCGACGACCGCCCTCGAGGACGGCCGCACGGCGATCGTCGCGCAAGGCCAGACGATCTCGCAAGCGCGCTACACTGCGGTGCACGTGAAGGAAAACGGCAAATGGCTGCTTTCCGCGGTACGTGATATGCCCGATGCCGGTTCAGCCGACGCGACCTTTCTGGCCCTCGACTTCTTCGTGGGCGAGTGGGTCGCCCACGGTGATACCGTGTCGGTTAAGACGAGCTGCAAATGGGCCGTCGGCAAGAAATTTCTTCTCCGTACCTTCGTCGTGAGCGGGCACGACAAGGACACGCCCGAACGATCCGGTTTGCAGGTCATCGGCTTCGATCCGGCCAGCCGGCAGATCCGTTCGTGGACGTTCGACTCCAGCGGCGGGCATGGCCAGGGTCTCTGGACGCCAGTGGACGGGGGCTGGGCCATCGAATCGCAGGGAGTGCTCGCCGACGGAACTCCTACGGCTTCCACGGATCTGGTCGAGCGCGTGAATGACAACATTTTAGGTTGGCAGTCGGTCAATCGCATGGCGGGCGGCCAGCAGCTTCCGAATACCGAACAGGTGGTCTTGGAGCGAGTCGAGCCGCGCTCCTAGGCCGAGCTATTTGTCGACAGACTCGTGAGAAGTCTGGTCGTCGTGCCCTTGGCGGCCATGTCTCGCCCGTTTCTGCTACGCAGTTATCCGATTCGAACTTGAATCTGAGAGAGAATTCCCATGTGCACCCCTCTGCGGCTGATGTTGGCCTGTTTGTTGTTTGCCTCGACGAGTCAAGTCGCGTCGGCGCGTGGCTTCGGAGGTTTTAGCGGGTCCGCCGGGGGATATAGCGGTCTGGCCCGGCGCGGGTTCGATATGGGGGGGCCGACCAGCTACTATCGCGCCTACCTTCCGGGTGGTCTCGGCCTGGAGGAGCGGAGCGATCTCACCCCGACGGAAAGCGGCCCGTCTGGTGTCGGATACCGGGGGGACAACTTCAGCACGCCGACCGGCAGGTATAGCAGTCTGGCCCGGCGCGGGTTCGATATGGGGGGACCGACCAGCTACTACCGCCCCTTCATCGGCGCGGGTCTGACCGGCGCCGAGCGCGAAGACTTGAGCGGCGCGGGCCCCGGATACGTCGGCCAATATCGGGGGGACAACTTCAGCACGCCCACGGGCAGCTACGTCGGTCTCGAAAGGCGTGGCTTCGACATGGGCGGCATGTCGCGATTGAACAACCTGCCCACCGACAGCGGCCTGACGAGCGTCGGGGGCGCTGCCCAACGACGCGCCGCGCCGCGAAGAACCCCGGCCGAAAACGCGGCAGGCGGACCCTCCCCGTCCCGCGGCTTTCATCGCCTCTCGCCCGCCACCAACCGGGCACAAGGTCTGGCGGTACGCGGCAGCTTTCCGGGCTATGGTTGGTACGGCCGCGGCTGGCACGAGCGGTACGCCGGCTCGTGGTGGCCGGCCGGTTGGTATCAGCCAAATGTGGGCGCCTGGGCATGGACCACCTGGTCGGTCCTTGGTCCCTGGACTGGTTACGCCGACAGCTCTCCCATCTTCTACAACTACGGCGATAACTTCGTCTACGACGGCGATAACGTCTACTTCGCCGGGCAGCCTCTCGGTTCGGCCGCCGAGTACTACGACCAGGTAAGCAAGGTCGCCCACGGCGCAGCCGAGCCCGATGCCGCCGCGAGCGACTGGTTGCCGCTGGGCGTTTTTGGCCTCGCCAGGGTCGGCCAGCCGAAGCCGACGCTGGTGTTCCAACTGGCCGGGACAAGGCCGGCACGCTCAGAGGCAATTGCTCGCAGGCCGACGAGACGTTCTTGGGAGAGGTGAGGGGAGCGGTCGACAAGGAAAGACAGCGCGCGGCTTGGACGGTGGGGGACGACGAGCAGACCGTCTATGAAACAGGGCTCTACAACCTGACCAAAGACGAAGCTCCCGCTCTGGTTCACCGCGCCGCCGACAAGACCGAGCAGTGGCTGCTGGTGCGCGTCAAGCAGCCTGACAATCGGCCCGCTGGCGAAAATGGCGCTCGCTGACGGAGCGAAGCGGCCTGCGGACGGGGGTGGACTCAGCTTGAGTCAGCCCGTTGCACGGTTGGATTTGGTGGGTGGGATTTGCTGGACGCTGCGCAACGCCGATGACATACTGAATTCGCTTCAGTTTTTCGCGTTTTTGATTCAAACGGCTCGTCGCGTTTGTGCCTGCTCCCATCGCCCAAAAGAACTCATCGCAGTTCGTCGGCTTTCAACTTGCTGGCCAGGAATACGCCTTCCGGATCGAGCGGATCCAGGAAATCGTCATCCTCAAGCAGGTGACGAAGACGCCGCAGGTGCCCGATTACGTCGAAGGCGTAAGCAACCTGCGCGGTTCGATCATACCGATCATCAACCTGCGAAGCTTATTCGGTCTGGAGCCCCGGCCGGCCGATAGCGAGACGCGCACGATCGTGGTCAACGTCGGGCCGCGCACGATGGGCTGCACCGTGGACACGGTTTCGCAGGTCATGCGCATTCCGGAAGAGAATATCCAGGCGGCGCCGGAAACCGTCACTGCCGCCGGCGCCCACTATATCGCCGGATTTGCCCGTCACAACGGGCGCCTGATGATCCTGCTCGATACCGACGAGCTCCTCGACCCGGCGAAGCTTGAGCTGGTGAGTCAGTCGGCCGCGCAGGAACTGAGTAACCTATCGGGATGACGCTTCGCTGCCCGCCAGCGGCAGCAAACCGCGGACGGAGCCCCTTGCACCTTCCTCGTTCGAGACACAACTGGGAGCAATCGGAAATGGCAACCGTTCCAGGCCGCGGCCGAAACAAGCCGGCGGTCGCCCGCAAGTCGGCGCCCCGATTAAACGCCGCTTTCTTCGAGCAGATCGCCGAAAACACCGGAGTCCACGTGATCGCGGCCGATCGCGAGTTGCGAATCGTGTACATGAACCCGGCTTCCGTCAAGACGCTCCGCAAGATCGAGCATCTGCTCCCCTGTCGCGTGGACGATATGATCGGAAAGTCCATCGACGTTTTTCACAAGCAACCCGAAATGCAGCGGCGCCTGTTGGCCGACCCCAACAATCTGCCACACCGCGCGAAGATACGGCTGGGAGACGAGATCCTCGACCTGACCGCGACCGCCATGCGCGATGCGCGGGGCAGCTACATCGGCCCCATGATCAACTGGGAGCTCGTCACCCAAGCCGAGCATGTGCGGGCCCAACAGCAGCGATTGCAGCAGATGGTCGAGAACGCCGCCGTGCGCCTGATCATGGCCGACCGCGATTTCAACATCGTCTACATGAACCCGGCATCCATCCAGGCGCTCCGCCGGTTGGAGCACCTGCTTCCTTGCCGCGTCGACGAGATCATCGGGAAGTCGATCGACATCTTCCACAAGAGTCCCGAACAGCAGCGCCGGTTGCTCTCGGACCCCCGCAACCTACCCCACCGGGCAACTATCCAACTGGGCGATGAACTGCTTGATCTGTCGGTGAACGCCATCCGTGACGAGCAAGGCGGTTACATCGGTCCTATGGTGACCTGGGAGGTCATTACCGAGGCGGAGCGAGCCAAAGAGCGCGAGCAGCAGCTCCAGCAACAGCAGAAGGCGGCCAGGGAAGATCTGGAGCGCAAGGTGAACTCGCTGCTGCAGGTCGTCACGGCCGCGGCCGCAGGTGATCTGACGAGCGACGGCGACGTTCACGGCGACGACGACATGGGTCGCCTGGCGGCCGGTCTGAGGAAGATGCTGGGCGATCTGCGAAACGTGATCGGCCAGGTCGTGGAAGCGGCCAACCAGCAGAACGAAGGCGCCCGCACGATCGCCGAAAGCAGCGCCAACCTGAGCGAGGGGGCGCAGTCGCAGGCCGCCTCCGTCGAGCAGATGACCGCCTCGGTCGAACAACTGATCGGCTCCATCGACGTGATCTCCAGAAGCGCCGCCGAGTCGAAGGCCCAGGCCGAAGCCACGGTTGTCCTGGCCAAAGGGGGTGGAACGACCGTCGCCGAGGCCGTGAATTCGATGCAGTTGATCCGCAAGTCGAGCGAGCAGATCAACGACATCATCCAGGTGATCAGCGAGATCGCGAGCCAGACCAACTTGCTGGCCCTGAACGCGGCCATCGAGGCGGCCCGCGCCGGCGAGCACGGGCTGGGGTTCGCCGTCGTGGCCGATGAAGTGCGCAAGCTGGCGGAACGATCGAGCGAGGCGGCCAAGGAGATCACGCAGCTCATCAAGGAATCGTCGCGGCGCGTCGAGGAGGGGGCGACTTTGTCGGGCAAGGTCGGCGAGTCGCTCAAGTCGATCGTCGAGGCGGTGGACAAAACGGCCGCGGGAATCGCCAAGATCGCCGTCTCGACCGAGACTCAGGCCGCCAGCGCCACCCAGGTCAAGGCCGCCATCCGCTCGGTATCGCACACCACCGAGTCGAACGCGGCGGCCGCGGAAGAGATGGCGGCCAGCGCCGAGCAGCTCGGCGCGCAGGCGCAGACCCTGAGAGATCTGGTCGCCCGATTCAAGGCGTGAGGCCGCGTCGTGCTGGAACTGGAAAAACTGTCGCAGCCGCAGTTCGACCGCTTTCGCGATTTCATCTACCGTCGCAGCGGCATTCGCGTGGAAGCCTCCAAAATCACGCTGGTCAGCAACCGCATCCGCCGCCGCTTACGGGCCGGGGGATTCGTTGATTTCGACACGTACTACCAGCACCTCACTTCTCCGCAGGGAGCGGGGGAGCTCGAACAGTTCCTCGATGCGATCACCACCAACGAGACCTACTTCTTCCGGACCGGGGCGCATTTCGACTGGTTCAAAAGCGACTTTCTTAGCGAACTCATCTTGAAGCAGCGTCGAGGAGAGCGCGAGCCGGCTTTGCGCGTCTGGTCGGCGGCGTGCAGCACCGGCGAGGAACCCTACTCCCTGGCCATCTGCCTGGCGGAAAACGCCCTGCGGCTGCGGGGCTGGCAGCTTTCGATCGTCGGCACCGACATCAGCGAGGGCGTTCTGAAGGACGCTCGCCAGGGCGTTTATCGCCCCCGGTCGCTGGCGGAGGTCAGTTCCGTGCAGAAGCGTCGTTACTTCGACGTGGTCGAAGAAGGAACGTCCTGGCAGGTGCGGGCCGCGGTACGCCAGCTTGTCGAGTTTCGCCGGCACAACCTGATGGAACCGCTGCGACTGCCGCCGTTCGACTGCATCTTCATCCGCAACGTGCTGATCTATTTCGATCGCGAATCGAAGCGGGCGGTCATCCGCAACCTCATCGAAGCCCTGGCACCCGGCGGATATCTCGTCGTCGGCCCTTCGGAAGGGATCTACGACATGCTCGCGCCTCTGGCGAAGCAGGCGACTTACCTCTATCGCAAGGCCTGACGGCGGGAATCGGCGGCGATGAGCGACGACTTCGATTTTGCGACCGGTATGCCCTCGGCGGAGATGGCCCAGTACCTGCAGATGTACCTGGACGAGACCTCGGAGCAGTTGGACGCGCTGGTCGAGTCTCTCTTGCTGCTGGAGTCGAACCCGACCGACGCCGGCCAGCTCAACGAATCATTTCGGCTGATTCACTCCATCAAAGGCTCCTCGGCCATGATGGGGCTCGACGGCATCACCGCCCTGACCCACCACCTGGAGAACCATTTCGAGCGGCTGCGATCCGGCTTGCGCGAGTTGGACCAGGCGTCGATGGCCCTCATTCTTCGCGCGATCGACTTTCTGCGCGGGTGCAACGTCAGGCTGCGGGTGGGCGAGGCACTCGGTTCGGCCCCGGAGCTGCTCGGTGAGCTAAGCCTGCTGAGCTCCGGCGCCGGGCCGAGCGAAGGCCCCGCGGACGACAACCCACTGGCGGTCGAGCACGCAGGCGCGCCGGAGAGCCTGGAAGCGCCCTCCCCGCCGGCAACCACGCCCGAAGCAAGCGTGCCCTCGGCCGCGGTGACCACGAACTTTCGCGTGCTTGTACAGTTCGAAGCACAGCTGTCGCTGGCCGATCTCAAAGCCGAACTTGTGCTTCGGCGGTTGTCCGAAATCGCCACGGTCGAAGACACGCGTCCCGCTCGCTCGCAACTGGAGAGCGTGGCCGATACGCGGTGGCTTGAGGTCCTGTTGTCCGCCGGTCGCTCGTCGGCCGAGGTGCGCGCCGCGGCCGACGTCGACGGAGTGGAGCTGGTCGAAATCGACGAAGGGGCAACGACGTTCGTCATGCCTGACACGGCCCCCGCTTTGCCTCCCGAAGCGGCTCCCCCCGCAAGCGAAAGGACGGTCGACCTCGTCGGACTCTCCGTTCCCCAGGAAACCGGTGGCCTAGGCGAATCGCCGCCGCGCCCCGATCCGGAGCCGTCGCCAGTCGAAGCGGGCGAGGGCAACAAGTCGAAGGTCGTCGAAACCGTTCGGGTCGACATCGCGCGGCTCGACAAGCTCATGAATCTCACGGGCGAACTGGTTGTCAACAAGGCGAGGTTCGTCGAGATCGCGCGGCGGATGGCGCCGGCGTTCAAGAAATCGACCATTTCCGGGCGCGTTCGGGCGCTCGGCGAATCGATGCGGCGAGCCATTCAACTGCTCGAGGCCCAGGCCGGAAACGGCGACGACGAGAGCGGCCTGAAGTGGAGAGAGCAACTCCACGACGTCGAGTCCGAGCTGTCCGTGCTGGAAACGATGTGGGAGGAAAGTCGCCGCGGTTTCGGGCAAATCACGGAGGCCATCGACCAGATGGCACGCGTCTCAGACAGCCTGCAGCGCGGCGTGCTCGACACCCGAATGGTGCCGATCGCGCCGCTTTTCAACCGCTTCAAGCGAGTCGTCCGCGACATCGCCCTGGAACTCGACAAGAAAGTGCAGCTCGAGATTGAGGGGGAAAAGACCGAGCTCGACAAGCGAATGATCGACGAACTGGGCGACCCCCTCATCCACCTGGTGCGCAACGCCATCGACCACGGCATCGAGCCGGCCGAAGTCCGCGTTCGCCGCGGCAAGTCTCCCATCGGCACGATCCGCCTGGAAGCGTCGCACAGCGGCAACACCGTCTACATCGCCGTGCGCGACGACGGAGGCGGCATCAACATCGACAAGGTCCGCGAACGAATCGTCCAACGGGGTCTGCTCACGCAAGACGCCGCTCAAGGCCTCTCCGAAGGGGAAGTGATCGAATATATCTGGCACCCCGGATTCAGCACGGCCGACGCGGTCTCCGATATTTCCGGTCGTGGCGTGGGCATGGACATCGTCAAGACGCGCATCGCCGAGCTGAACGGCACCGTCGGCATTCAGCACGTCGCCGCGCAAGGCACGACGTTTACCGTGCGTCTGCCGCTCACGTTGGCCATCATCCGCAGCCTGCTGTTCCGGGTGCGACAGGGGATTTTCGCCGTGCCGATGGACAATGTGCGCGAGATCGTATCGGTCAACGTCGATCAGGTGCTGGCGGTGCACGGACGTGAAACGTTTGACGTACGGGGCAAGTTTGTGCCCCTGGTGGGCATCGACGACATCTTCGACTGGCGGTGCGGAAACCACGCGAATCCGCCCGGTGCCGCGGCCGGCGACCAACCGGCGACCAAACGCATCGACGTCGTCATTCTCCACTCGGCCGACCGGACGATGGGGCTCAAAGTTGACGAGTTGCACGGCGGCCAGGAGATCGTCATCAAGTCGCTGGCCGAAAACTTCGTTCCCATCCGCGGGTTATCGGGAGCCAGCATTCTGGGCGACGGTACGGTTTGCCTGCTGCTCGACACGGCCGCCGCCATCAACATGGTCACCGAACCGCGGCGTCAGCGTCGGTCGCCGCTGGCAAAGCTAGCGCCGGCCGTTTGAACTCGCGAATCCCTCTGGCACGTCATCACACGCCGGCATGCTCACACAACCACAACTCGCTGCATTGACCGCCGTTTTCCAGCGGGGATCCGAGGAGGCATCCGTCGCGTTCTCGCGGTGGCTGGACCGGCGGGTAAGCGTCACCGTCGAGCCGCTCGAACAGCTCACGCTGGCTGCCGCCGCGGAAGAACTCCCCGACCCGGAGCGCCCGATCTGCTGCTGTGCCATGGGGCTGACAGGCCGGCTGAGCGGACAATTGCTTGTGGTCTTCGACGACGCCAGCGGCCTGGCGCTGGCCGATCTGCTTTTGGGCAGGCCGCTCGGCGCATCGACGCAGTGGGGCGAGATCGAACGATCGGCCGCCCAAGAAACGGCCAACATTCTCGGCTGCGCGTACCTGAATTCGCTGGCCCGCAGCTTTCCCGACGCCGACGGTGAGCCGGACGGCCTGCTGCCGTCGCCGCCGAAGTTCGTGCGCGACTTTGCCGAATCGCTGCTTGAGTTCGCCCTGATGGACCAGGCCATGGCGTCGGACGTAGTCTTTCTGACCCGCAACCAGTTTCGCATCGAAGACGAGCCCGTGAGCTGCCGCTTGATGTTGGTTCCCGGCGCCCAGTGTCTGGCGGGTCTGCGAAAAATGTTGCCAAGTTAGCACATGGAAATCCTTCGCAAGCCAGGCCGGCTTCCGTCGCTGCCGATGGGCGAAATCGCCGTCTCGCAGACGAGCGGCTCCTTGCGCACGCTGCTGGGTTCGTGCCTCGGCCTGGCGCTGTACGAACAGAAGCTGAAACTCGGGGCTTTGGCCCATATCGTGTTGCCGGCGTCGCTGGGGCGCACCGACCCGCCGGGCAAGTTCGCCGACACGGCCGTGCCGGCCATGATAGGCCGCATGCGGAAGCTGGTCGACAATCGACCGGTACGACTGCAAGCCAAGCTCGCGGGGGGCGCAAATATGTTCGCGGCGGCCGGCGCCGTCAACACGGTGGGCTCGCAGAATGTATCCGCCATCGAACGCATCTTAAAGGAGCTGGGCATTCCCGTCGTTGCACGGCACTGCGGCGGAGAGCAGGGCCGCAAAATGACGTTTGACCTGGCTACCGGCCTGGTGACAATCGAAATCGTGGGCGCCGAGATTATTACGCTTTAGGGATAGCCGCATGGCCAAACGAGTGTTGATCGTCGACGATGCCTTGATCATGCGGATGCGTATCAAGGAGATCGCGCTCGAGGCCGGCTGGGAGGTTGCCGGTGAGGCCGCCGACGGCGCCGAGGGCCTGGCCCGCTATCGCGAGCTTTCGCCTGACCTGACGACCCTCGACATCGTGATGCCGAATCTGGACGGCGTTTCCGTGTTGCGGCAGATCAAGCAGGAAAACCCGGCAGCGAAAGTCGTGATGGTCAGCGCCGTCGACCAGAAAGGCAAGCTTACGGAGTGCATCCAGTTGGGAGCCATGGATTTCATCGTCAAGCCGTTCGATAAGGCGCGGCTCAAAAGCTTCTTCACCAAGTATGGAGGCGATCGGTCGCTTTGACAGAGGAAGTGATTCGCATCCTGGTGGTCGACGACTCGGCCCTCTATCGGCAGTTGGTGCGCAACGTGCTGCGCGACGTGCCCGGCGTTGAGGTTGTCGGCGCGGCGGGCAGCGGTCAGGAGGCGCTCGACCAGATCGAGCTGCTTGCCCCCGATTTGATCACGCTCGACGTGAACATGCCGGGCATTAACGGAATCGAAGTGCTGCGCCAGTTGCGCAAGCGGAGCTGTGCGACGAAGGCGATCATGCTGAGCGGGTTTACCGCCCAGGGGGCCCAGGTCACCACCGACGCCCTTCTGGAGGGCGCCTTCGATTTCATCCTCAAACCAGCCGGAGCCAACGCCGAGGCGAATCGGACGGCGTTGCTCGCTGCGCTGTCGGAGAAGATCCAAGCCTATCGCAGCAGCCACGCGCGCCGCGCGCCAAAACGTAGCACATCGCCGGCCGCCAGTCCGACGGCAGGAATGGGCAGGTTGCCTGCCTCAAGGACGACCGCGGACGCGCCGTTCGAGGTCGTCGTCGTTGGCACGTCGACCGGAGGCCCTGTGGCACTGCGGCAGATCCTGCCTCAACTGCCGGGCGATCTGCCCGTACCGATTCTGGTGGTGCAGCACATGCCGCCCCAGTACACGCATTCGCTGGCCCAGCGATTGAACGAAGCTTCGCAGATCGAAGTCGTCGAGGCCTGCGAGGGGATGACGCTGGAAGCCGGGTGGGCCTTCATCGCCCCCGGGGGCCGGCAGATGAAAATCGCCCGGCGCGGCGGCCGGCTGGCGATTCAGCTTACGGACGATCCGCCCGAACACAGTTGTCGCCCCTCGGTCGACTATCTTTTTCGTTCGGCCGCCGAGGTTCTAAGCGGCAAGGTTCTGGCGATCGTGCTCACCGGAATGGGACGCGACGGAACCGAGGGATGCCGGCTGCTCAAGAACCGCGGGGCGACGGTGGTCGCCCAGCATCCCGAAGGCTGCGTCGTCTACGGCATGCCCAAAGCCGTAGCCGACGAACAGCTTGCCGATCACGTCCTGCCGCTGGAATCGATTGCCGAGTTCGTCATCCGACAGGTTCGCTCGAAGCGAAAAATGGGCCGCTGAAATGACCGCCGACACCGCAACTCCAGCCCCGATCGCCCTCATTGCCGAAGACAGCCGCATTCAGGCCAAGATCCTGCAGAACCGGCTGACCCAGGCCGGCTACGACGTCCGCGTCGCGGGCGACGGAGCGGCCGCCCTGGAAATGGTCCGCCGCCAGAAGCCGGACATCATCATCTCCGACATCGAGATGCCCCGGATGACGGGCTACGAGTTGTGCCGCGCCGTCAAGCAGGACCCCGACCTGCACCTGGTGCCGGTCATCCTGCTTTCGACACTCTCCGATTCCGTCGACATCATCAAAGGGCTCGACGCCGGGGCGGACAACTATGTGACCAAGCCCTACGATCCGGACTATCTGCTGGCACGCGTCGAGTCGCTGCTCAAGACCCCCGTCGACGACGCCGGTCCAGAGAGCGACCTGGCGGTGACGCTCGCCGGGCAGACATTTCACGTCAAATCGGGGCGCCGGCAGGTTCTCAACCTGCTGGTCTCGACGTTCGAGAACGCGGTGGAGAAGAACCGCGAGTTGCACCGCCTCAACGAGCAACTCACGCTGGCCAAAGAGAAGCTGCAGCAGTGGAACGTGGAACTGAAGTCGCTCAACCGGCAGCTCGACACCGCCAACCAGCGCATGACCCGCGACCTGCACGCCGCCGCACGGGTGCAGCAGTCGCTCTTGCCCAGCAGGGACCTGGAGATTCCGGGCGTGGGCTTTGCCTGGAAATACACCCCCTGCGACGAGCTGGCGGGCGACTTTCTGAACTATTTTCCGCTGGACCAGCGGCACATCGCGCTGTTCGTCGTCGACGTGAGCGGTCACGGCGCCGCCTCGGCGCTGCTGGCCGTGGCGGTGGGGCGGCTGCTCACGCCGCATTCCTCCGAGTCGTCTCTGCTGGTGCGGCCAGACGCCGATGCGACGGGCGTGCGGATTACCTCGCCCGCGGAGGTGGCCCGCGAGCTGAACCGGCGGTTTCCCATGGAGTCGCAGAACGGGCTTTATTTCACGATGGTTTACGGCATTCTCGATACCGAGACGCACGAGCTGCGTTACGTCGTCGCGGGCCACCCGCCGGTCGTGCATCACCCCGCGGGCGCCGAGCCCTGCCATCTGGCCGGAGACGGTTTCGCCATCGGCATGATCGAGGACGTCGATTTCGACGAGCAAACGATTCACCTGCAGCCAGGCGACCGCGTCTACCTCTATTCCGACGGAGTGCCTGAAGCCATGAACGCCGCAGGCGACCAGTTTACCAGCGCCCGGATGCACTCCGTGCTGGCGGGCGGGAACGGCAAGCCGCTTATCGACAGCGTCGACCAACTGTTCTCCGCGGTGACCGACTGGTGCGCACCGGACCGGCCAACCGACGACGTTTCGATTCTGGGATTGAACATCACCCGTTGATGACAACCGGGGCGGCGGCGTTCGCAGGCCACCCGCATGCAAAGCCTTGCAATCCAGACTGCACGTCTTATTCTACAGTCATCGTCCGGCGGCCAATCGGGCAGCGCTCATCTCTCCCTTCGACCGAACCCAACTCGACGAGATCGAGAAGGCATGCAAGGAGCCACGGTATGAAACGCCTGGCACACGTTAATCTTGTCCGCACGTGTTCGAAGAGCGTGCTGCTCGTGTCGGCCATCGTCGCGCTTGGCCAACCGCGGGCAGGAAGCGAAGAACCGGGCGACCTAGGGCCAGCCGAATCGGGATCGTCGGAGTCAGCGCCGACAGAGGCGGAGAAGAGTCATCTGCGGGCGGCTCAGCGGCACATGCGCGGTCTGGAACTGCGGCGTCGCGACGCCGAGAACGAGACCATCGAGCTCATTGACCGGCCATTGTTATCGTTCGGCGATCCGGCGAGGCAGTATCAGCGCGGCTCGTTCTGGGCCTGGGGACGAACCGGCCGTCCCGCCGCGTTCATGGAAGTTTGGCAGAACGCCGATCAACCGGAGTTGTGGCGACATTCGATCACGCTCTGTTCCTCCGACCGACTTGTCCTGGACGCCGGCATTTCAGGACGCTGGACCCCTCCTCAGGCTGCGCTCGAAACACGGGCCATCGCCGACGCGCCGCCACCGGCCAAGGAGGAAAGCGCAAGGCTACGTCAACTCAAAGAACTCGGCCGCCGGTTTACCGCCCATGAATTCTGGGACCCTGACAACTCCCGCTTCGAACTGCGGCTATTGCCTCAGCCTGTTCACCGATACACGGACCCGACAGCGCGGCTTCAGGACGGGGCGGTCTTCATCGTCGCGCACGGCACGAATCCGGAAATCGTGCTCTTGATCGAGGCGCAGGGCGACTCTCTCGAATCGTCCCGCTGGCACTACGCGCTCGTCCGGACCAGCAGCGCCGAGTTGCACGTCTCGCTCGACGGCAAGGAAATCTGGCAACGCGGCCGCGTGCCCAACATCGCCGGCAGCCCGCTGGAGTCCTACTGGATCTTCCGTCTGCCCGTGGAATCGCAGCCCTGAAGAACAAGGTGACCGCCGTCAGCCTTGCTTGTGGCCCCTGACCGCCGGGAGCGATAATCAACATACGTGCCGAGGACGCATAACCTGCCTATACGGTGTTTACCCTGACTGGCCAAGGAACCCGACGTATGAAGAAGTCGACCCTAGTTCGGAAATCGGCCCGGTCCACGTTTCGCCCGTCTCTAGAATTCCTGGAAACAAGGCTCACCCCAAGTACTTACACCGTCTCGAGCCTGGCCGATTCGGGCCAGGGCTCCCTTCGTGAGGCGATCGCCAGCGCCAACGGCGATAATACGGCCGATGTGATCGACTTCTCGGTGGCGGGCGTCATCCAATTGACGTCGGGCCCTCTGCCTGCCATCACCAATACCGTGAACATCGACGGGGCGAGCGCCCCCGGGTTCGCTGGCGCACCGGTCGTCGAAATCGACAACAATGGCTTCGCTGGTCTTACCATTAGCGGCTTTGCTGACCGTCTCGCTTCCCTTAGCATCGTGCACGCCAGCGGTCCCGGCGTGACCCTTCTGGGTTTGGGCTCGCTTGGGCCATCCCTCGGTGACGACACGGTCGTTGGCAACGATATCGGCCTCGCTCTCGATGGATCGGTAGCCGCCAACACGGGCGTCGGTTTGTTCATCGATAATTCCAGCGGTGACACCGTCGGCGGAACGACCCCCCTCGATCGCAATGTCATCAGCGGCAACGGCGCGGGCGGCATTGAGGTGGCGCCGAGCGGTGCGTTCGGGCTGACCGGCAAGATCGTGGGCAATTTCATCGGGACGGACCACACCGGACAAACGGCCGCGGCCAACCAGGGCAATGGCATCACGATATTCGCGGGCGTAGGCGACCGAGGTAACGTTACCGGTGCCATTGCCGTCGGCGGCGCGGATGCGGGCGATGGCAACACGATCGCCTTTAACAGCCAATACGGCATTGTCGTCGACACGGGCAGAGGTAACACCATTAGTGAGAACTCCATCTTCAACAACGGAGCGGGGGGCATCCTCCTGACCAACAATGGCAACAACAATCAGCCAGCGCCCGTTTTGACAGCCGCCTTTCAGCCTACTCCCACCACAATCGAGGTTAGCGGCACTCTTGTGGTGCCGAGTTTTCAAGGGTCCGGTGTGCCCTATGTCGTCGAGATCTTCGCCACCCCGACCGGCACGCCCACGGGCCAGGGCCGGAATTTCATTGGCTCGCTGACCGTTGTCCCCAATGCCGCCGGCATCGCTCCGTTCGTCTTCCGCTCCAGCTTTGCCTCAGCCAGCGGAAACTCCTTCACAGCCACAGCCACAAATGGCGAGGGGACCAGCAGCACCTCGGCTTTTTCCCCGGCCCTCGGACTGAGCGGCAGTGCCAACACGGTCTTCGTGGCGAGCACTTACGGGCTTCTGCTCAATCGAGCTCCCGATGCCGCCGCCTTCTGGGTCAACGGATTGAACGGCGGAACCCTCACTCCTGCCAGCGCGGTGCTCGGCATCGAAGGGAGCGAAGAGTACATCAGGGACCAGGTCGACGCCATGTACTTGCGCTACCTGGATCGGGCCGCCGACCCGCCAGGCCAGCAGCACTGGGTCGGCGTCGTACAGGCTGGCGGTACCTTCGAGCAAGTGGCCGAGGGACTGGTCAGCTCGCAGGAATACTACGTGCTGCAAGGCGGAACCGATCAGGGGTTTGTCACGGGCCTCTACCACGAGGTGCTCAACCGTAATCCCAGCACAGCGGAGTTGGCCGGTTGGGAGACGGTCCTCGATGCGGGCGCGTCGCGAGCCAGCGTGGCCGTCGGTTTCCTTACCTCTCAGGAATACCGCACCGATTTGGTGCAAAACGATTACATGACCTTCCTGCTCCGCGCGGCTGATCCGGGCGGGCTCACGTTTTGGGTCCATGCGCTGAATGCTGCGTTCACTGACCAGGAAGTGCTCGCGGAGATCCTCGGTTCGCCCGAGGGATACCAGCTCTGGTCTTGATCTGGGTCGACATTTTACCCGCCAATGGGTCAGTTCTCGGAGCCAAGGGGAGCACATTCAGGCTCGATCTCAGATGTCTCTTCGCCATCTGGCTGACCCTTTTGCAAGGTCTTCTGCGATCGCCAGGATTCTCCAAAGATTCCTGACGACTTGGCCCAAAGCTGCGACCGCCGTTCGATAAAAAACCAGAAGACGAAAGCCGCAGCAATCGATGTCCCAAATGCCGCGGCGATCGCCGAATAGCGAATCGCGGGAGATTCGGGTAGGCGTGACGCTAGGTTGATAACTCTTCCGCCGATTGGAACGTGGAGCAGATAAAGCGAATAGGAGATCGTCCCCAGAAAGGCGACTGGCCTGAGAAACCGGGTGACTTCGCGTGAGGCAACCCCGACCATGGTCACCGCGGTAGCAAGCCCCACAGCAGTTTGCTGACTTCCAACGATCCAGAATGAAATGAACGAAATCAGGCACAGCAGGAGCGTATACCACAGACCTGACAACTTGCCGACGTAGAACTGAAAGGTAAGCATTCCGATCGCGAACAAGGGAAGCCAATGGGGAAGTAGTGAAGAATTACGCCCCCCAACAAAGCCAAAGAGTGCTATCGCAAGAACGCTCGCGGCGCGCACCGGCGCTTTTTCGTGGGCCAGCAGCGGATAGGCAATTGCCATGAAGATGTAGTATTGAAACTCGATGGCAAGCGTCCAGAACACTGGATTAAGCCATCCGAATTCCAAAATTGCGTTCAGATAGCCGAGGTGAGCCGCCAACCTCTGCCAGCTCAGTTCCAAGGGCTGTCCTCGAAAACTGGCCGAAAGGGATGAAAGATAATGCAGGACAATAATGAGTAGTATGCACGACAAGTAGGGCGGCTCTAACCTCTTCAGCCGGCGAATGAAGAAATCGGCACCGTTACTCAGCCGATAGGATCGCAGATGCAATGAGTAGGGGATCACAAATCCGGAAATGACGAAGAACGATTCCACGCCCAACCAGCCGAACGACGCAAGCTGTTTCAGCGGGTCATCCGAGGGCAGGAAGGTACGGTTTCCGCACGTAAAGTGATATAAGCAGACCGATGCCGCAGCGATCCCGCGCAGGTGGTCCAGCACGGGAATGTGGGTTGCTTTCGCCAACGGCGGTTGGTCTGCGGTATCGGGGTAGCGGGTCATTGTGGATTTGTATCCTTTGCCGACAATCGTGGTTCAGCGCGTTGCCGCGCTCAGCCCAGCCATAATCGTCGACCTCACCTGCTTTGAGCGGGACGCTGCGAGGGAACCTGCCACTCTAAGATCCCGCCCGAAAAACTCGGCTGGAGCGTGACTTCAAGCCTGATTGCCCGCGTCGTCACGGGCTTGAACTCGACGCGATTGAATTCATCAAGCGCCGTCTCGTACGCCTGGTCCGGCTTCAGTTCGACCGGCTTCCAATCGTTGCCGTCAAGCCAGACGAGCCGCCAGCTTGCGGGGACACGACACTGCCCGCGGCCCGTGTCGTCGAACCAGTAGACGGCCGACGAGTCGAGGGTGTGGGGCCGATCGAACCGGTAGGCAACCCATTCGGTCGAGCCCCGATGATCCCACCAGGTCAGGCGCGGCAAGTCGTGGTCGCCCGAGGAGCGGGGCAAGTTCCCGTCGGCGAGCGCAGTCACCGTGTCGTTCGCCCAGCAGTGCGAGGTCGAGACGCGAATTCCGTTTATGACCTCGCCCGTCTCGCCCGGAATCTCCGCCAGCTCGGGCGACTCGGGTAGCCAAACGGCCATCTGGCCCGGCGCGCGGTTGTCCCAGGCGTAATACGGCACCGCCCGGAATTTGACCTTCTGCGTGGCGGGCGTGTCGGCGTCGCCGGTGGTGCTCGCCCCTACTCGAATGCCGCCGCCGCAAATCACGACAACTCCGCCGAGCAGGTCGGGCTCGAACGGCGCCTCGAAGTCCGCCTCGCGAGGCAGGACAAGATTGCGCACCTGCCCGTCGTTGTCGACGCCCTCCAGACAGTAGACCACCGGTCCACGTTGAATGGCCACGCGCCCGACGTCGGCCTGCACGTGCGGATCGGCATAGACGCGCTCCACCGGCATATCGAGTGACAAGCTGACCACGTCGCCCGGCTGCCAGGTTCGGCTCAGCGTCAAGTAGCCGCGATCAAGCTTGGCTTCCACCGGCCGCCCGTTGACTTGCGTCTTAACACGATGGCACCAACCTGGGACGCGCAACTTCAAGTCGAAGGCCATCGGCTTGGCTGGATCAAGCGTGAGCTTCACCTCGCCCTGCCACGGGTAGCGGGTCTCTTCGCGCACCTTCACCGTCGCGCCGCCCAGGGTCACTTCGGCCTCGTTGCTGAAATAGAGCACCGTCCACAGCTCGTTGCCGCGGGTGGCAAAGGCCCGTTCGCCCATGCCGGGAACGTAGCGCACAATGTTGGTGGGGCAGCACGAGCAATCGAACCACGGCACGCGGTGGTGATTGCCTTTGCTTCCCAGAGGATTGACGTAGAAGAACCGGTCGCCCGACAGCGACACGCCGGAGAGCAGCCCGTTGTAGACTTCTCGCTCCAGCACGTCGGCGTATTTGCCGTCGCCGCTCATCAAAAACAGCCGATGGTTCCAGAGGGCCATGCCGATGGCGGCGCAGGTTTCGGCATAGGCCGAATCGTTGGGCAAGTCATAGGGGACCGTAAAACCTTCGTTGTGGGCCGACGGCCCGATGCCGCCGGTGACATACATCTTTCGCTCGACCACGTCGCGCCAGATGCTCTCCAGGCTGGCGAGCAGATCACGGTCGCCCGTGACGGCGGCCACGTCGGCCATGGCGGCGTAGAGATACATGGCCCGCACGGCATGGCCGGCCACTTCCATTTGCTGGCGGACCGGCTTGTCGTCCTGGGCATACTGGCCGAAAAGCCGCCGCAGGTCGCCACGGCCGCGGACGTCGATAAAGTACTGCGCCTGCTGCAGGTATTTCTTCTCTCCGGTGGCGTGCCACAACTTGATTAGAGCCAGCTCGATTTCTTCGTGGCCGCACGTGTCGCACTTCTTCCCTTCGCCAAACGTCTCGCAAATCTCGTCGGCAAATTTTTTGGCCACCTCGAGAAGCTTCGTTTTGCCGGTGGCCTGGTGGTAGGCAACCGCGGCTTCGATCAAGTGGCCGGCACAATACAGCTCGTGACCGTACTGGATGTTCTGCCAGCGCGCCTGCGGCTCGACCAGCGTGTAGTAGGTGTTCAGATATCCGTCGGGCTGCTGGGCCGCGGCGATCTGGTCGATGATGGCGTCGGTTCGCTCTCGGAGCTGCGGGTCGTCGTGGGTCCGCAGCGAATAGGCGATCCCTTCGATCATCTTGTAGACGTCGGAATCATTGAACAACGCCCCCTCGTGCTTGCCCGGCGCGAGCTTCGCCGCCACGGCAAAATTCTTGATGCGGCCCGTGATCTCGCACTGGCGAAGATTGGCCTCGATCGTGACCGTGCGGTTCGCCTCCACCTTGGGCGACCAGAATGCGTCATTGATCCGAACGTCTTGGAACGGAACGGCGGCAAGCGGCTCGTCCGCGAGGCATTCGGCGTGCTGAACGAGCAACAGAATCGGAACGGTTATAGCTGGATGTCGCATAGTCGGGCGGGCGAGAGGGTTCGGGGTTCGATGCTTGATCTGCTTCGGCCGCGGAGCCGCCGGGCGAACCGATTATACTGGCAAACGGCCGCGGCGGCCCGCCGGCCACTCGATGTGTTTGAACCCGCCGCCTTGACCATCTCGTGATGAGCATAGCCGCCATGAAGCCTTCCTTCGCACTTTGGCTCGCTTTTTGCGTGCGTCTTTTTTTGCCCACGGAAGCGCGTGCCGACGACATCAAGAAGTCGGACCTCTTCCGGCGCATCAAGGCTTCGATCGACGCGGTGCCGGCCATCGACACCCACGATCACCTGCGGGCGTTTGACGAAATTCCCTTCCGCGACGAAACCGATCGCGGCCCGGGCATGACGCTGCACAGCGTCTGGCAGGGAAGCTACTATCCCTGGACCAACAAGCTCTCGGCCTGGCCCAAGGGGGCTTCCTTCGACGAATGGTGGCGCATCGCCCGGCACGATTTTGACGATGCGCGGGCCACGAGCTTCTATCGCTACCTGCTGCCGGCGTTTCGCGACCTGTACGGCGTCGATTTTGAAACCATGACCGACGACCAGGCCCGCGAGCTGAACGACCGCATCTTCGACAACTATCGCGACGCTCGCTGGCTCGACGACGTCGTCACGCGGCGGGCCAACATCGAGCTGATGTTCGTCGACCCCTACTGGGCGCGGCTCAAGTTCGAGAAATCGTACCGCTACTCGGTGCTCGTCCTGAACGTGACCGAAATGGTCAAGGGCACGCACCCCGGCCAGTTCGCCAGCCAACTCGACAGTCCCTACGCCTTTGCGGAGCGCGAAGGGCTTTCGATCCGATCGCTCGATGATTACCTGGCGGCGATCGACACGATCTTCGCCAGGGCGGTCGCCGCCGACGCCGCTTGCCTGAAGACGACGCTGGCGTATCAGCGCAGCCTGCGTTTTGAAAACGTGCCTCACGAGCGGGCCGAATCGCTTTTCGGCCGTCCCAGGGCCGATCTCACGGCCGACGAGCAGCGGGACTTCGAGGATTTCATGTTCTGGCGATTGTGCGAGCTGAGCGCCAAGCACGACCTCCCTTTCCAGATCCACACCGGGCAGGCCCGCGTGCAAGGATCGAACCCCATGCTGCTGGTCGACCTGATCGCGGCCAACCCCCGCACCAAATTCGTCCTCTTCCACGGCGGCTTCCCCTGGGTGGGCGAAACGGGCGTGATCGCCATGCGGCATCCGAACGTGTGGATCGACTCCGTCTGGCTGCCGACCCTGAGCTACACCATGGCCAAGCGGGCCTACCAGGAGTGGCTGGAGGTCATCCCTTCCGACCGCATCATGTGGGGCGCCGACGCGGTGCAGGCTGAGGGTATTTACGCGGCGACAGAATTCACGCGGCAATGTCTGGCCGAGGCGCTGGCCGAAAAGGTCGACCGCGGCGAGTTGCGCGAAGAGCAGGCGGTGCAGATCGGCCGCCAGATCATGCGTGAGAACGCATTGAAACTCTTTCCCAAACTGCGCCGGCAACTATGGCGGCAGTCATAACCGCCCGGAGTTGCCTGGGAACGCGCGGCAGCTCCTATTCTTCCATTTCCACGACGGCCGGCCCCTCGTCTACAAGCTGCGGACCGCGAGATACGACGACGAATGTCTGGATTTCGTTAAAGGTGGTCGTCACGCGGCCGAGCGCGGCTGAGACATGCGGGAAAGCTCCCCGTGCCACACTCTCCGCCCGTTTGTCTTTCTCGCCCTTCAGAACGATTGCCTCACCTTCGGCCAGTTCCACAACCGTCGCGATCTCGTGAACGCGCCGTTGAGCTGGCTCGTTCACCAGCACGATCGGACGAGATTGCTTGCAGAGCAGTTTGATTGCAAGCCGGCCGTCTGCTTGGAAGCGCGGCGCAAGGACAATGTGCGTTCCGTGAAAGGCGATCTCATCGTCACCTGGGTCGGCTTTCGACGGGGCGTCTGCCGTGAATTCGGTGCCGGCGTGGACCCGGGCCTCGGAACCGACCGCGACGACGATCGTCTCGTCCGTCACGATCTTCGCCAACCGCTTGTGCAGCGCCAACGTTAAATGGCGATCGACCTCCGATGCATCGCCATCAAACATGCCTGGCCAGGACAGGCCCAGGTTCTTGAGCTTCGTGAGCGACGCCTCGACCACACGAACTCGCAGCGTGACATTGGCGCTCGATTCCCCGGCCGCATCGTCGGCGGCGCTTTGCCCGTCAGGCTCCGCGGCGTCGGCAAGCATTGGCCCGAGAAGGATCAGCCCAAATAGGGTTCGTGCATACATCGTATTTTCCCCGTTCGAGTGCGGGTGGTGGTTTGACCGATTCTCGCCAGAGGTGGGGGCCTCACGACAGACATCGACTGAAGTGCGAGGCAAAATTGACGTTCTTCATGCAACCGCGGCACGCCGGGGAAGCTAGGCTAGTTGGCCAAGGTCTTGCCGCCTGCTTCAAATGGGTACGGGCCGATGGTAGCCTAATCGAGCAGAACACCTCTCAGCCGATCACAAAAGCACTTCCCCTCGCTCATGCAAACCGAGCACTTTCCGTCGCCGCCGATGCGCATCAGGCCGGGCGTCATTCTCTTGGTCGTCGTGGGCGGATTTGCCTTGCTGTTTACGGTGGTCCTCGCGGGGGCCTGGCTGGCAAGCCATCGCCGCCTGGCGGCGGAGCTCGAGAGGATACGCGCGGCGGGCGAACCGGCGTCGGCCGAAGACCTGGAAGCCTTCTACAAGGCGCCACCGGCGGGGCGCGACACCACGGAGCTCTGGCTCGCGGCGCTGGCGCCGCTGGACAAGGCGGAGTTTCAAGCCGCGGCCAAGGACCTGCCCTTTGTGGGCGAAGGTCCGGATGCGATTCCCTTTCCTGGCGAACCGTGGCCGCAACTGGATCCGGCCGAGCAATTCTTGTCGAGATACGTTCTGTCCCTCGACAAAATGCACCAGGCGTCGCGCGAAGGAGGCCGGGCCCGTTTTCCCACTCGCTTTGCCGACGGTATCGCGACACGCTTGCCGCACGTTCAGCAGCTTCGCGCCGCGGTGCGACTTCTGCAGTTGGAGACGGCGGTCGCCGCCCATCGTGGCCGACTGGACGACACGACGGAGGCCGTCCTGGCCATGTTTGCGGCCGCGCGCAGTCTGGAGCAGGAGCCGATTCTTGTCTCGCAGTTTGTTCGCATGGCCTTCACCGGCATCGCCCGAGGCCGGGTTGTCTGGCTGCTCTCGGCGGGCGTGCTCAACGACAGCCATCTCAAGCGGTTAGACACCGAGTTGTCAGCCACCGACTACGAGAATTCGTTTCGCCGGGCTCTGCTTGGAGAGCGTTCAATCGGCATCCAAACGTTCACGGATCCTGAACCACTCGGTTCGGAGGCGCCCAGATTGCCTCTGGGGTTGATGGCGAGCAGCGACGAGACCCTCTATCTGCAGATCATGCGCGAGATGATCGCCGCCGGCGAATTGAGGGGATCGGAGCGCATCCGGGCGCTCGATCAGGTCGATACTCAGCTTAAGACGCTCGCTGGCGAAACGACTGCGAAGTTTCGCTATCCCATGACGCTTTTGCTCGTGCCGGCGCTGAGCGCCTCTGCGGAGGCAACCAGCCGCAACGAGGCCGACCGCGACGCGACGCGGGTCGCCATCGCCATCGAGCGATTTCGTCTACGCGAGGGACGACTCCCCTCGACGACCGACGAGCTTGTACCTGCGTACCTTGAGGAACTGCCCAACGACCCGTTCGTCGGCGGATCGTCGAAATTGAAATACCGTGTCGATGCGGCGGAATACCGGGTCTACAGCGTAGGGAGCGACGGTGTCGACGATGGCGGCGTCTCCGAGCCGCCGGGCAGCCCGGCCGATATCGTGGTCCGCGTGCGAATTAAGCCCGAGCCGAGCAGCGCGGTTCATTCGATACCCTGACGCGGCGCGTTCGCCCAACCGTCACATGCCTTGTCCGAGCAAATCAAGAACCTCTTGACGGACCTTGTCTAGCGTCAGCCGCTTGTCCAACAGCAACTGGGCTGCGCGACTGTCGGGCTGGGCCAACAGCCCCAATAACAGATGCTCGGTTCCCACGTAGTTGTGGCCGAGCGAGCGGGCTTCAGTCAGCGCCTGCGCGATCAAGGTCTTGCTTTCCGGCGATGTTGGCAATTCGGAAATCGTCAATCGCCGCATCGCGCTGGGAAGCAGCCACCACCGGGAACGTGAACGATCTCGCTCGGGCTGATCGTGAGGGACAGGCGGAGTGGGCGTCGTACCGGCTTCGAGCGACTGCACGATGGCCTCGGTTGAGACGCCGAGGGCGCCCAAGACATGGGCCGCGACGCCCGAACCTTCTTTCAGGAGTCCGAGCAAGATGTGTTCCGGAGCCAGCGACGGCGAGCCCAACCGTCGCGCTTCTTGATCGGCGAGCATCGTCACCTTGCGTGCGCGGTCGGTAAACCGTTCGTACATCTGCGGACCACTCCTGCGCCCGGCTGTCGGGTCTTAGCGCCAGCTTAGCGGACGCCGTCATGGATGCAAAACCTAGCCCAACACACGGACATACGGCGGCCGATCTGGCCGACGTTGGGCAAATGGCCGAGCCCTGCTTGCGAATACCCTCTTGTGACCGCACAATCGCGGGAGCCTTTTTCACGAGATTCGTCATGTCAACCGACACGCTCGATCCATCCAAGATCACGCGGCCCGACAGCGCGCTCATGAAGTACTACCTGATCGTGTCGCTCTTGACCGGACCAGGTTTCTTCCTGGCGATCCTGCCGCTGTTCTTCAAATACGAGACGCTCCATTACCGTTTCGACGAGGAGGGGGTCGCGATGAGCTGGGGCATTCTGTTCCGGCGCGAGATCTATCTTACCTACCGCCGGATCCAAGATATCCATCTCACCCGCAACCTGCTGCAGCGCTGGCTCGGCCTGGCGACGGTGTCGGTGCAAACCGCCTCGGGCAGCTCCGGACCGGGCATGAGCATCGAAGGAGTCTTGCAGGCCGACCAGCTTCGCGATTTTCTCTATGCCCGCATGCGCGGGGCGCGCGACCACTCCCAGCCGGGCGAGGCGCCGCCGGGGGAGCGGCCGGCCGACGAAGCGCTGGGCCTGTTGCGCGACATTCGCGACTCGCTCGCGCGGCTCGTGGCGCGGGAGACCAAGGCATGAGTCCCTCGTTCGTCAGCGACCACGTCGAACGGGCAAGCCGCTGGATCTACGGCGGGCTCTGGGCCGTTCTCGTTCGCTGGTTCTGCGTCCCCGACCGACCGCCCACATTGCCCGTGGCGCACGGCGACAAGTGTGAGGCGTTCCAGCCTTCGGAAGGCTTTTTGCGCTACCTCAAGTTCAAGTTCTGGGTCGTGCTGACGCTGATAGACGGAGCGATCCTCGTGGGATGGATTGTGATCGCCGCCGTCTCGCCGCTGGCCGGCGCGATCACGGCGCTGCCGGCGCTCGCCATCGCCGTGCTGCCCGACATCGTCGCCTACCTGGCCATCCACCTCCGCTACGACACGACCTGGTATTTGATGACCGGGCGCAGCTTGCGAATCCGCCGGGGAATCTGGGTCATTCACGAAACGACGATCACCTTCGAGAACGTCCAGAATGTGGAAGTCCACCAGGGGCCGCTGCAACGCTGGTTCGGCATCGCTGACGTCCTGGTGACGACGGCCGGCGGAGGCTCGGCGCACGCCGCCGAGGGAAAGCAGACCGTGGCCGCGACCTCGCATCAGGGCCTGATCGAAGGGATCAGCCACGCGGCCCAAGTGCGAGACTTGATCCTTTCGCGACTGCGGCATTCACGCACAGCCGGCCTGGGGGACGAGAAAGAGCAGACCATCGGAAACGGAGCCTGGAGCGCGGAACACCTGGCGGCACTGCGAGAGATACGCGACCTGGCAAGGGCCGCGGCCGGCACGGGGACGTGACGGCTCGAAAGCCCTTTCGGCGGCGGGGCAATGGCAGGCGGGAGCGTGCCTGCTACTTTGGGGCGGGGAACATCTCGTGGACGAAGTCGTGCATTTCGTCCAGGTCGCGGTAGAAACGAGTCATGCTGTCGAGCTGGTTGCGTAAGTCAAGCTCGACTTTCTTGGTCAACACGACCAACGTGCGCAGATAGGGCATCTGCGGGTCGTCGGCCTTCGTGCGAGCGACGCGCTCCTCCAAGTCGACGAGCGCCGTTTCAAAAAACCGCTTCAGGCTGCCGAAGTCTCGCGACTGCGAAAGCACCCGTAGCGTGTCGGACGGCGTCTCTCCCTGGTTCAGCTCGGCGAGTTCGTGCTGCCGCTCGGCCTCATCCTTGATGCCCAAAACTTGCATCAGGCCTAACCTCAAGGCCGCGATTTCGTGACAGGCCATTTGATGTTCGCTCCTTATTGCATGATGTTGTCGACCAGCCGGGCGACCAGGCGGTCGGCCAACAGGTGTTCGTGGACTAGCTCAGCGGCGTCGCTCTCGCGAACGCCCCGGTACCAAATTCCGTCGGGGTAAACGGCTACCGTCGGCCCTTCGCCGCAGCGCCCCATGCAGCTTGTGACGGTCACCCTTACGTCGCGCTCCCGGCCGGCGTCTTTGAGCAACCGGCGCAGCGACTCGACGAGCCCCAGGCTGCCGCGGCCGGCGCAGTCGACGTTACCGCAGACGAGCACGTGCTTGGCCATCGGGCGATGCGCGTGAACGTGCGGCGCGGCTTGGGAGTGAGTGAACGTGTGCCGCAAGCTCCAGAGCAAGGCCCGCAGCCCGCCCGCGTTCTCAGCCCGGCCCGGCAGGGAGACACGGTACTGGCAGTTGTCGCACGGGAGAGGCCGTTGGCCGCCGCGGGCCTCGTCAAGGCGCTCGTCGAGCACCTTCAGCAACCGCTCGTGAACGCCGAGCGGGGGCGCCAGCGCCGTCTTGATCCAAGGATACCGGCTCCGGAATTCGGCCACCGAGTCCTGCAGTTGATTGAACAGCCGTCCCGCGAAGAGCAGGTAGGGAACGACGAGCAGACGCTCGGGACGCGCGCGTGCCACGAATTCCAGCGTCTCCTCGAACCGCGGCCGCGTGATGCTGATGAATGAGGGAACGGTCCACGCGAACGGCCGGCCTTCGCCCACGAGCCGGGTGAGCTTGCAAAAATCTCCGTTGGCGTCGGGGTCGCTCGATCCTCGGCCGACCATAATCACGGCCGTTCGCCTGGCGTCGGCATCGCCGAGCGAAAGAGCTTCTTCGGCCCGCGCGAGCACGAGCTCCACCATGTCCGGGTGAACGCCTAGGGCGCGGGCCGCGCGAAAGCGCACCTCGGGCCGCTGTTTTCGGGCCGCCGACAGCGCCAGCGGAATATCGTTCTTCACATGGCCTGCTGCGAACAAAAAGAGGGGCAAGACCGCGACCTCGTCGCAGCCGGCCGGCAGATCGGCCAGTGCCTCGGCCAGCGACGGCCTGGCCAACTCGACGTACCCATAGCGCAGCTCCAGCTCGGGCCGCCGCGCCTGGTAGCGGGCGACAAGCTGCTCGAATTCCTCGTTTGCCGGCGCATCGCGGCTGCCATGCCCGACAACCAGAACAACGGGTCGCATCGTATCGATCACTTCAGGCGGCGAGTCTCCGCAGCACGGCCGCCGCGAGCCGCCAGCCGACCCAAACGCCCAGCGCGAATTGTCCCGCGTAGATCGGCAAGAATGCCGGTTCGACGTGGTGAGCAAACAGCGTCGTCATGCCTTCCTCCCTTCTGCTTTGAAGTATTGCAGAACTCCCGCGATGGCGCCTACCACGACGCCCAGCGCGAAGAGCATCGCCATCTGGTAAACCTCTTCTTCCGGCACGATCTGGTGCATGAAATCCATAATGAACATTCTCCTGAAAAGTTGACAGACTCAAAGTTTGCCTGGCCTGCGGGTCATGGCGGTCCGGCGCCCGCGACAGCCAGCTTGACGCCCTTTTCCCGGCCGCCGGCGAACGGGCGAGCCTTCGCGGCGGCTTTCACGAACCGCTTCGCTAACCACGGGCAGCCGTGGAAATGAACGTGAACATAGGAGGCGTGAATCGACCCGGACGCATATCCTTCACACCGCTCGCTCCCCGTGCGCCGGCGGCGAACGACAAGGGCGGGCGACTTCCCCTCCCCATCCCAGGTAGAATAGTGGAATTCGTGTCCTCGGATCGTTTCCCCCTCTTGGACGAGGAACGAACCTTGCCCCTCCGCCTCGCAGTATCCGAAATTCTGCAGGCGATCGGTCATCGTCACCTGTCCCGGGATGAGGCCGATCATGTTCAAGAACATCAACCCGCCGCATTCGGCGTAGACCGGCAGGCCGGCCAGCTCGCCGGCCAGTGGGCTCGCTCGCAGTTCTTCGTCGAACAGCTCCGGAAAGCCGCCGCCGAAATAGACGCCACCCGTCCCGTCCGGCAAGCGACGATCGACGAGCGGACTGAAGAACACCACTTCGGCCCCGTAGGAGCGGAGCAAATCGAGATTGTCTTCGTAGTAGAAGCAGAAGGCGTTGTCACGCGCCACGGCAATGCGGGCAATCGTGCGGCAAGCCGACGGGTCGCTGCCCGAAGGAACCGCCTCGTCACGGCACTCGCTGGCCAGCGCCAATAGCGCATCGAGGTCGATCGTTCTCTCGATATGTTCCACAAGGTGATCGGCTAGCATAGAGAGACGCCCTGACTCCTGCGCGGGAACCAATCCAAGATGGCGCTCTGGCAGCCTCAGTCGGTCGTCTGTGCCGACGTACCCGAGCACCCTCGCCCGACAGCGCCGCTCGATCGCTTCGCGCAACAGATGAAAATGCCCGGCGCCGGAGATGCGGTTGAGAATCACACCGGCCACCTGGACGCCTCGCTCGAGCATTTCAAAACCGCGCACCACCGCGGCCGCCGATCCGGCCATGCCGTGTCCGTCGACAACCAGCACCACCGGCGCCTTGAGGAGTCGGGCCAGATCGGCCGTGCTGCCGGGGCCGTCGAACAGGCCCATCACTCCCTCAACGATCGAGACGTCGGCCGGGCGCGAGGCGAGCCGCTTGACGGTCGATTTAGAAAGGAGCCAGAGGTCGAGGTTCCTCGATGGCACGCCCGTGACGGCGGTGTGCCAGGTGGGATCGATGTAATCGGGGCCGGCCTTGTAGGGTTGCACGCGCAAGCCGCGACGACTCAGGGCCGCCATCAGGCCGAGGGTCACGGTTGTTTTGCCGGCTCCGCTGTGGGTTCCGGCCACTACCAGGCGTGCCATAACAGCAACCTCAAGCCAAGGCCGAGCAGTAACGTCAACGCCGACGCGCAGTACATCAGACGAATGGCGGCTCGAACGTGCTCTCGGTTGAGGGGCACGAGCGTCTCGCCCAGATAGGGCCGTACGCTGGCCACGCCATCGTAAAAATTGGTGCCCCCCAGGCGAACGCCCAGCGCTCCCGCCACGGCCGCTTCGGGAATGCCGGCGTTCGGACTGGGGCTCTTGCGGCCGTCTTGCCAGGCGACCCGCCAGGTCCGGACGGCGTCGTAGCCGCACGCCAGCGCCGCAAGTGGGTACAAAAGCCGCGACAGTCGAGCAGGGAAAAGGTTGGCCAGGTCGTCAAGCCGCGCCGAGGCCCAGCCGAAACGGATGTAGCGCTCGTCGCGATGCCCCACCATCGAATCGAGCGTGTTGATCGCCTTGTAGGCCATCGCCGCGGGGGCGCCGCCAAGCAGCGCGAAAATGAGCGGCGCCATGACGCCGTCGACGCTGCTCTCCGCCACCGTTTCCACCGTGGCGCGCACCACTTCCGTTTCATCAAGTGACTGGGTGTCGCGGCCGACGATCCTCGACAGCGCGCGGCGCGCCGCGGGCAGGTCGCGTTCCGCCAGCGCTCGGTAGACGTGGCCGCTCTCTACGTCGAGATCCCGCGCGGCCAGAGTCAAATAGAGAAGAACCGTCTGTGCGGCGAGCCCCGCCCGCCAGTCCCAGGCGGCCGCCGCGGCTATCCCCCAGGCCGTAGCGGCCCATGTTCCGGCGACGATCACCGCCGTGAAAAGAAGGCCGGCGAGGTAGGTGCGTCCCAGGCAGTACACGAAAGCTCTTTCCAGGTAAGTTGCCGCCAGACCGATGATCCGCACGGGGTGCGGCAGCCAGCGCGGGTCGCCCAGCGCCAGGTCGAGCGCGAAGGCGGCCGGCAGGCACCAGGGCGAGTCAGCTCCAAATGATGCGATAGAGTTGTTCCACATCGATTGCCTTCCTCACCGCCGCCGCCAGTGCGTCGAACCGGTCGTCGCGACGACCGCCGTTTCTTTCGGCTTCGCAGCCGTTGTCTGAAACATCCTTGCCGTTTCGCTCCTTAATTCTCTTCAGCCACCAGTGTCGAAAGTCGTCGTTGTCGAAGAGGCCGTGCAGATAAGTTCCCCACACCCGGCCGTCGGCCGACGCCGCACCGTCGTAGCCCTCGGCCGCCATGCCGTGTCGCTGGTCGATCCGGAACAGGGGGCTCGGCCCCGGATTGCCTTGTGTGCATCCCATGTGGATTTCGTACCCCTCCACCTCGGCACCACTCTCGACATGCTCGCCCCTGACGCGGGCCGTCTCTTTGACCGGCCGGAAAACGGTATGACATTCAAGAAAACCGAAACCGTCGATCCGCTCGTCCGCCGATTCAACCCGGTCCGGATCGACGATCGTGCGCCCGAGCATTTGAAACCCCCCGCAGATGCCGACGATTTCCACGCCGGCCTTGCGGGCCCGCCGCAGCCACGGCTCGAATCCTCGTTCGCGCAGATGCCGCAAGTCGGCGATCGTGCTTTTCGTACCCGGCAGAATGATGGCGTCGGGCAGGTCGGCCGGCGGCTCGCTGACATAGCGCACCGCACTGCCCAGGGCATCGAAGTCGTCGAAGTTCGCGATGCGCGGGTTTCGGACAACGTCGATCCGCAGCCGTTCTTGATGAGCACTTCTCGCCTCCTGCCCGTCCCTTCTCGCAGTCAGCCATTCATCGGGAATCGTGTCCTCCTGGGCAATCTGCAGCTCGTGCAGATAGGGGATCACACCCAGCACGGGGCGCTGGAGACGCTGCTCGAGGAACGCAAGGCCCGGGGACAGAATGTCGAGATCGCCGCGGAATTTGTTGATCAAGAAGCCGCGGACGCGCTGGCGCTCGTGTTCGTCGAGCAGTTCCCAGGTGCCGACAAGCTGGGCGAAGACCCCACCCTTATCGATATCGCCGACGAGCAGCACCGAGGCATCGGCTAACTCGGCCGTGCGCATATTCACCAGATCATGCTGCTTGAGGTTGACCTCTACGGGGCTGCCCGCCCCCTCGATCACGACGACCTGAAACTCGGCCAGGAGCTTTTCGATCGCATCGCGCACTTGCGGCAACAGCGACATCTTGTGGGCCTGATACTGTTTGGCCGTCATCGTTTGTGTGGGCCGGCCCATGACGACGACTTGCGAGCCGACGTCGCTGGACGGCTTGAGCAGAATCGGGTTCATGGCGGTGGTCGGTTCCAGGCCACACGCGGCCGCCTGCTCGGCCTGGGCGCGGCCGATTTCGCCGCCGTCGAGACAGACCGCCGCGTTGTTTGACATGTTCTGCGCCTTGAACGGTGCGACCCGATAACCGTCCTGTCGCAGGATGCGACAGAGCGCGGTGGCGACGACGCTCTTGCCGACGTGCGAGCCTGTTCCTTGAACCATGATGGCCCTACCGCGCGACATGCAAGGCCTCCAGCAGGCGTTGGTTCTCGCTTCGCTTTCGCACGGCCACCCGCAAGTAGCAGTCGGGAGCCAAGCCAGTGAAACTGTCGCACTGGCGGACAACGACGCCTTCGCGATTCAACCGCCGGGCCAGGTCGCCCGCCTGCGGCACGCGAAAAAAGACGTAGTTTGCCGCCGAAGGAAAGACGGTCACGCCATCTACCGACCGCAAGCCACGCGTCAGGTCGTCGCGGCACTCGCGGACAAACCGCCGCGTAAACTCCAGATAGGCGGTCTCCTTGAGGAGCGCCTCGCCCACCACCTGGGCCAGCCGGCCGACCGACCACGTGGGCTGCCGCTCGCGCAGTTGCCCCACGTCTCCCACGATGTATCCGAGTCGCAGGCCGGGGCAAGCGAAGATTTTGGTGAACGATCTCACAACGAGCGTCCGGGGCCGACCGACGGCGGTTTGTGGATTGTCTACAAAATCGAGGAACGTCTCGTCGATCAAGAGCGTCGCGTCGAGGGACGGCAGAGGAGTCAACACACCGGTCGGATTCGCCGGGTTGCCGAGCACGACGAGGTCGTCGGGGTGAAGATCGAGCCGGGAGAAATCCCACGCAAAGCCGTCTTCTTCGCGGGCGGCGACGGTCGTCACCTGGTGCCCCCAGGCTCGGGCTGCATCTTCGTACTCCGTGAAGGCGGGAACCAGGACGACGACTCGCTTCGGCCGCAACGACGCCATCACGAGTTCGATCGCCTCGCAGGCGCCGTTGGTCACAAGCACGGTATCGGGATCGACTCCATGCCGCTGGGCGATGGCTCGCTGCAGAGTTACGGAGTGAGGTTCCGGGTAGGCGGCCAGGTGCTCGGCGGAGAGCAACATGCCAAGCGAATCGGGAGGCCCCAACGGATTGAGGCTCACGCTGAAGTCCAGGACCGAGCGTCCGGCGGCGGCCGCGCCGCCATGCGCGCGTCTCATCGGCGTGCCTCCCGTTCCGCAACCCCGGCCTCGGCAAATGTGGCCATCTCGCCCATCGTGCGGCAGGCGGCTTCCAGAAGCGGGAACGCGAGGGCCGCCCCGGTTCCCTCGCCCAGCCGCATATCGAGGTCGAGCAGGGGCCTCAGGCCGAGGTCGGACAGGGCGATTGCGTGGCCTTTTTCGGCCGACCGATGGGCCGCGATCAAATAGCCTCTGACCGCTGGCGAGAGGCGCACGGCGATCAGCGCGGCGGCCGAGCTGATGAACCCGTCCAGCACGATCGGCACGCGCGCGGCGGCGGCCGCCAGCATGGCCCCGGCCAGGGCGCCGATCTCGAAACCGCCGACCGAAGCCAACAGCGATAGGCCGTCGCCCGGGTCGGGCCGATGCAGCGAGAGGGCCTTCTCCACGACGGCGGTTTTTTTCGCCAGCGTCGCGTCGTCGATTCCCGTGCCGCGGCCGACGACCTCGGCCGGGGAGCGGCCGGTCGCCGCCGCCACGATGGCCGCGGCGCTGGTGCTGTTTCCGATCCCCATTTCGCCCATGCCGGCCACCTGGCAGGGGCGAAAAGCGGCCCTGCCGGCCTCGATGGCTTGTAGCGCCTGTTCGCGGGTCATCGCCGGCTCGTTCAGGAAATTGTGGGTACCCCAGGCGATCTTTCGGGCCACAAGCTGCGCGTGGGCGGGGGTCTCCGCGGCCACGCCCACGTCGACCACCACCAGCGACGCGCCGACTTGTCTCGCCAGCACATTGATGGCGGCCCCGCCGCCCAAAAAGTTGGCCACCATCTGCCCGGTCACCGACGCCGGGTAGGCGCTCACTCCCTCGGCCGCGACGCCGTGGTCGGCGGCAAACAAAAAGAGGGTCTTTTCGCCGGCCGCAGGGGGCACGCGGCCGGTGATGCCCGCCAGTTGGACGGCCAGCTCTTCGAGACGTCCCAGGCTTCCGGCTGGCTTCGTGAGCGCGTCGAGACGACGCCGGGCCGCCGACATGGCGTTGGTGTCGAGGGGCGGGACGGCGGGAATCGCGGGATAAGGGGAGCCGGCGCCGAAGGCCGGCGCGCAGTTAGTGTCGGCCGCCCTCACCCCAGCCCTCTCCCGAAGGGAGAGGGAGATTGGGGTCTGCCCGTCGCAGTCACTCTTCACCTTCACCGGCGTGCCGCAGACCAGCCATTCCACTTCGTGGGCAAGAGAGGCCGCAAGCTGATTGCAGCGGCCGGCGACCTCGCGGAAACGCCGGCCCAGCGGATGTTCGGGCACGACCCCCGCCCCGACTTCGTTGGTGACGATCACCACGGGATAGCTCGCCTGGCGCGCCGCCTCACAGAGGCTGCGGATCTCGTCGTAGATCGTCGCCTCAGGGGTCTCGTCCACCATCAACTGAGAGACGAGCAAGGTCAGGCAATCGACCACGGCTGCGTCGTAGCCGTCGCAAAGAAGACTGGCGAGACCACGCGTTGCCTCGACGGTTTGCCAGGTCGCGGGACGCTCGGCCTGGTGCCGGGCAACCTTGGCCCGCATTTCGTCGTCCCGCGGCACGCACGTGGCGACGAACAGCACGCGAGGGCCAAAGGTGCAAGCGAGCCGCAAGGCGCGGGTGCTTTTGCCGCTGGCGGCGCCTCCGGTGATGAGCATCGTCCTCATGGTGAACTACCCGTTCGACACATGAGGGACGGCACCCGATTTCTTAGTCCCTCGGCCCGGCGCATAACCGGGGCGAGCCGATTCCGACACCCGCGGAATCCCAGGAGGCTGCCAGCACGCCAGCCTCTTGGCAACCTCCGAAAAAAAACAGGCTCGCTCGCGTCGGCAGGTCTTCTGGCTCCGGATTTCTTTCGAGGCTGCCAAAGACCTGATGGCGGTCCGTGCGTTCACGGCCATCGAGCGGCGTTTGGCAACCTTCTTCACAGCCTTCCCGCCTTGCCAGGCAGTGGCTGCGAAGCGACACATCCGTTACAGCGGCGGGACCACCCCCGGCTTGCACGGGGTTCCCTGTTAGGCCCACAATCGGGCACCGACGTTGCCGTCAGTCTAGCGGGCGGGAGGGGGCTGTCAATCAGCCGCCGCCAGCTCGCGAGTGCGACGATCCACCCGTACTTGAACATCCAAGTTGCGGCGACTACGATGCTTGCGAACCGTTCATCCGGGACGGATCCAACTCATGAAATGCAGGCTTCTTCTACACTTCGTCGGGGCGTTCGTCGGCGTTTTCTTCCTGGCGGCCGGTTGCGGCAAAAGCGGTCCCGCGGGATCGGGGGCGGGCCGGGGCTCCGGATCCACCGCCACCTCCACCTCTAAAAGCCCCGGGATCAAACGGGCGATCGGCGTTTCGTTGCTCACGCTCGATAACCCCTTTTTCAAGGTGATCGGCGACAACATCGCGGCGGCAGGCAAAGAGCGCGGGTTTGACGTAATCGTCGTCAGCGGCGAAAAGGACGTCGCTAAGCAGGGGAACCAGATCAAGGATTTTATCGTTCAAGGGGTGAACGCGATCGTTCTCAGCCCATGCGACTCGAAGTCGATCGTCCCGGTCATTCAGGAGGCGAACGCAGCCGGCATTCCCGTGTTCACCGTCGACATCCCCTGCAACGAGCCGGGCGTAGAGATCGTCACGCAAGTCGCCACCGACAACTACGGCGGCGGCCGTGAAGCGGGAGAGGCCATGATCGAAGCGCTGGGTGACGCCGGCGGGCCGATCGCCGTGCTGCACTTCAAGCAGGCCGAGTCGTGCCAGCTCCGCGTCAAAGGTTTTCGAGAGGTAATCGACACCCACAATAGCGCCGCGAAGGGCAAGATCGAAATCGTGACGGAGCTGGAAAGCGGCGGCTCGAAAGACCAGGGCTACCGGGCGACCGAAGACGCCCTGCAAGCCAACCCCGATCTGCGAGGCGTCTTCGCCATCAACGACCCGGCTGCCCTGGGAGCCCGCGCGGCGGTGGAGAAGGCGGGCAAGACCGAACAAGTGCTGATCATCGGCTTCGACGGCCAGCCGGAAGGCAAGCAGGCGATCAAGGACGGAAAGATTTACGCCGACCCCATCCAGTTTCCCGACAAAATGGGGCGGCAGGTGGTCGACGCCATCGTGCGGCACTCCAAGGGCGAGGAACTGCCGCCGCAGATGCTCATTCCGACCAGCCTCTATCGGCAAGCCGACGCGGAAAAAGATCCCGAACTGAATTAGCGTTGCGCAAGAAGAGTCTTCCGGCGGATGAGCACACCGAGCAATTTCCTTCACGAGCTGGTCGGGTCGATGTCGCAGGGCGCCGCGGGGAACCCCACGGTGGCGATGATCGAAGCGGCCTTTGCCCATCACGGCCTCCACTGGCGTTACATCAACATGGAGGTCACGCCCGAGAACCTGGGCGCCGCCGTTCGCGGCGCGCGGGCCATGGGTTTTCGCGGTTTCAATTGCAGCCTGCCGCACAAGGTGGCCGTGATCGAGCACCTGGACGGGCTGGGCGAGTCGGCGGGCGTGATGCAGGCCGTGAACTGCGTGGTCCGCCGGGGCGAACAGTTCATCGGCGAGAACACCGACGGCAAAGGGTTTTTGCGCTCGCTGGCGGCCGTCGCCAACCCCAAAGGAAAGTCGGTGGTTCTCTTCGGCGCCGGCGGAGCGGCCCGCGCGATCGCGGTCGAGCTGGCGCTGGCGGGCATCAAGAAGCTGACGCTCGTGAATCGGTCGGAAGCTCGCGGGCTGGAACTTTTTGAGCTGCTGCGCACCAAGCTGCACCTCGATCTGGAGTTCGTCGGCTGGCGGGGCGACTACGCCGTTGCCGAGGGAACCGACATCGTCATCAACGCCACCTCCATCGGCCTGTACGATGCCGAAGCGCGGCTGAACCTGGAGGCGGCCACGCTGCGGCCCGGCATGGTCGTGGCCGACGTCATCGGCAATCCGCCTCGCACGCGGCTGATTCGCGAGGCCGAGGCCCGCGGCTGCCGCGCGCTCGACGGCCTCGGGATGCTCGTCAACCAGGGGGTCGTCGCGGTCCAGTACTGGACCGGCATCGAGCCCGACGCCGCCGTCATGCGCCGGGCGCTGGAAAGAGCGCTCGGCCTATGAACGGCGAAGTCCCATCGAACGGGGACTCGGCGAACGAAAGCGGTGCCGGAACCGACCCCGCGGTTCCGCTCTTGACCATGCGGGGGATGGTGAAATCGTTCCCGGGGGTTCGCGCCCTGCGCGGCGTCGACCTCACGCTCCACGGGGGCGAAGTGCTCGCCCTCATGGGCGAAAACGGCGCCGGCAAGAGCACGCTCATGAAGTTGCTGGGCGGAGCCCATCTGCCCGACGCCGGCACGATCGCCATCGACGGCCGGCCGGTCGACTTCCCGTCGCCGCACGAATCCCGCCAGGCCGGCGTGGCGGTCATCTACCAGGAATTCAATTTGATCCCCGGCCTGACCGCGGTGGAAAACATCTTTCTCGGCCAGGAGACGACGCGGGCCGGCTGGCTCGACCATCGCCAGGAGCGCCGCCGGGCCGCGGAACTGTTCCGGAGGCTGGGGGTGGAAATCGATTTGCACGTCCCCTGCCGGCGGCTGACGACGGCCCAGCAACAGCTCGTCGAGATCGCCAAGGCCCTGGCCTTCGAGGCCCGCATCATCGTCATGGACGAGCCGACCGCGGCCCTCACTTCGCACGAAACGGACCGGCTGTTCGAGATCATCGGCGATCTGCGCCGGCACGGCATGGGAGTGATCTACATCAGCCACCGACTCGATGAGATTTTTACGATCGCCGACCGGGTTGCCGTCCTCCGCGACGGGGCGAACGTCGACGAGCGGCCGATCGGCCAATTCACGCGCGGCGAGCTGATCGAGCGCATGGTCGGCCGCGAATTGAAGGACGAATTTCCCCCGCGCACCGCGTCGGTCGGGCCGGTGCGACTTGAAGTCGCCGGGCTGCGGCGCGGCGCCGCCGTTCGCGACGTTTCGTTTTCGGTCTCGCGCGGCGAAATCGTGGCGTTGACGGGGCTGGTGGGAGCCGGACGGACCGAAGCGGTGCGGCTCTTGTTCGGCGCCGATCCTCGGGACGCGGGCGAAATCTTTCTCGACGGCCGCCCGCTGACGATCCGCGACCCGCGCGACGCCATCGCGGCGGGCATCGGCCTTCTCACCGAAGACCGAAAGCTGCAGGGGCTCGTCCTGGGCGCGTCGGTGCGAGAGAATTTCGGCCTGCCCAATCTCCAGCGGCTGAGCCGCTACGGTTTCGTTCGGCTTCGCCGCGAGCGAGAAGAATTTGCCCGCTACACCGACCTGCTGAAAATCCGCATTCCGCACCAGGAGCAGCCGGCACGAAATCTGTCGGGAGGCAACCAGCAGAAGGTGGTGCTCGCCAAGTGGCTGGCGAGGAACTGTGAGGTGCTGATTTTCGACGAGCCGACGCGGGGCGTTGACGTGGGGGCAAAATACGAAATCTACCTGCTCATGAACCGGCTGGCGGCCGAAGGGAAGGCCATCGTCATGATCAGTTCCGAACTGCCCGAAGTGCTGGGCATGGCCGACCGGATTCTGGTGATGCACGAGGGGCGGCTGACGGGCGAGATCGCCGACGCCCGCCGGGCCACCCAAGAACAGATCATGCGGCTCGCGGTGGCGTGAACCGCCCCCGCCAGACACGCCGGCTTCTCCAAAGCGCCCAGGATGTTCCGGAACGCCTCGAAGTCGGCCCCTTGTGGAACACCTCCTGGCGGTTGTTCTTCCGGTCGACGACATCATGAGTCACCCCTCCTCAATCGGTCGCGGTGGCGGCAGCGTGGTACGAATCGACTCCTTCCGCAAGGCGACCGATCGACGCAAGGCGGGGAGAGAATGGCGGACAACGGCAGAGATTGGCAGAGGATGGCAGACTTTGGCAGGCCTGCGGGCGCCACCATGCGGAACGGTGCCGAGCGGTCGGTGCGCCGCGTGAATCTTGCCCGTGGATGCCGCGGCTTCGCCTACCCAGGCATCCCGTTCATCGTCGCCCGCAGGCGTGCAATTCTGTCCCATTCTCGGCCTCCGATCCCTTTGCTTTGTCCTGATTGCTCTTCTCCATACCACGAGAAATTTTCCAGTCCAGCCATGTTTGCATCCGAGGTTCAGCCATTGAGCACCGCATCTCCAGCGGGGTGGCACAGTTGATCTTTCAGCCTTTCCCGGTGTGCCGTTGGAACTGCCAGTGCGAGAGTGCATGTCGCACCTTCGGTGCTGCTCGCCGCCGCGTCACAATTGGCACATGAACGAGGCACTTCACACTCTGCTGCGGGAAGCGACTGCCGCGCGGTCCGGTACGAGCCGACGCCGACGACCTATACGTCCGTTTTGAGGCCGGCATGGTCGCGCGGATCGGCTGTGCCTACCCCTAGCAGCGACGATTGGGGGAGGTTATTCTTCGCTCGTTCTTATGAAAGGGTTCTTCAGCCGACTGCTGTCCGATTACGGCATGATTCTCGTGCTGGTGCTGCTCTGCGCCTTCTTCAGCGCGGTGACGTACCGCGAGCAATCGGTTTCCGGCGCCGCGGCGGGGCGGCAACTGGCCGGAACGATCGAGCGCGAGGTCGGCGGCTCGGCTCGGGTGCTGATCGCCGTCCGCGACGTTCCGGCCGACGCGGCCATGGCCGAGGAACTGCGGCGCGAGCTCGAAAAGGCCGGCGGCCAGGTGGCGGACGTCGTGCGAGGAGAACCCAAGGACGCGCGCCGGGCGCTGGAAAAACTGGCGGCGTCGGGCGGGCGGCTCGATGCGGTCGCCGTCACGCGGACCACTGGCTCGTGGCTGGTTTTCGAGGACATCAAGACCGACTTTCCGGCACTGGGCGACCCGCGGATCGTCCTGCCTCAAAACCAGGGCTGGCCCAATTTCTTGAAGGCCGACAACCTGCTCAACATCGCCAACCAGATCGCCGTCATCGCCATCGTGGCGATCGGGATGACGATGGTGATCATCACGGGGGGCATCGATCTGTCGGTCGGCAGCCTGATCGCCCTTTCGGCCGTGCTGGCGGCGAAATTCATTCGCGACGCCGCGGGAGGAACCGAGGCGACGCCGCTGGGCATGACCCTGGCGTGTCTGGCCGCCATGGCGCTGTGCGCGCTCTTCGGCGCGTTTTCCGGGGCGATGATCACGCGGTTCGACGTGCCGCCGTTCATCGTCACGCTGGCCATGATGCTGGTCGGCAGCGGCCTGGCCTACCTCACGTCCCAGGGACAATCGATCTACCAGATTCCCGACTCGTTCGTCTGGCTGGGGCGCGGCGCCAACGTTCTGGGCCTGCCGAACGCCGTGCTCTTGATGCTGGTCCTTTATGGGCTCGCCCACGTGCTGATGTCGCGGATGCGGTTGGGCCGATACCTCTACGCGGTTGGCGGCAACCGCGAGGCGGCCCGCCTTTCCGGGGTGCCCGTCGAAAGGGTGCTGATGTTCGCCTACGTCGCCAGCGCCGTCCTGGCGGGGCTGGGCGGCGTAATCATGGCCTCGCAACTCAAAAGCGGTTCGCCCACCTACGGCGCCATGTATGAGCTGTACGTGATCGCGGCCGTGGTGGTGGGCGGGGCGGCGCTCAGCGGGGGCGAGGGAAAGATGTTCGGCACGCTCACCGGCGCCTTTACGATCGCCGTCATTCAAAACGGCATGAACCTGACGAATATCGAGAGCTACACGCAGAAAGTCGTGCTCGGCCTGGTGATCCTGGGAGCCGTTCTCATCGACCGCATCCGGCACAAGTAGGCCGCGAAAAAGTCCGGCTTGGCAAGAATCGCCGCCCCCGCATACAATTCGCGGCCTCTCAGCCGTTAGAGCCGGGCCAGCCCGGATATTAACCGGCCCACACAAACCCGAAGCGTAAGCGAGGAGCACGACGCAACTTCCCTCGCTCACGCTTCGGGTGGGTGTCGGCGTAGTCTACGGGCCGGTGAATAAGCCGAGGTAGCGGACGGAAGCCTTGTTCGGCAGAACCAACATGGAGGTGTTTTGTGCGTAAGTCGATTCTTGTGGCAGCGGTCGCCGTCTTCGGTGGTTTCGTCTATGCAGGAAGCGAGACGCTCATGCACGACGACGAACCCGATGTGAAACTCTGTGAGCAAGCGCTCGAACTGCTCAGCAAAGGCGAACGGTCGGGATTCAAGCTTCTCCTCGGCCAGTCGTCCGAGGAGAACGACGGCCAGAAATCCAAGTTCATCGATTCACAGGCCGGGTTGCTTCGAGGCCACATTCAATCTCTCGGCGAGCAGTACGGCTTTGAACTCGTCGACGCCCAGGAAGTGGGACATTGCTTGCGGCGATACACCTACCTTTGCAAATACGACCACGGCCGCATCCGTTGGCGCTTCACCTTTTACCGCCGAGCCGACGACTGGCGTTTCGAGGGCTACCACTTCGACGCCGACGACAACGCCCTGTTCGCCGAAGCGGGCCACGCGCTGACCCTCCCCGACCGCCAAGAAGCGATCGCCGGGCAGCGACGGGCCCCCCAACGATGAGGCCGACGCTGAACCCTACTCCCATCTCCGGGCGGGCGTGGGCGGCGCCGGGTGGATCGTCGGGTGAAGCGCGTTCGCCAGGATCTCCAGGCTGTCCACGAGGCGCGGGCCCGGACGGTTGAAGTAGGCGCTGCCATCGACCCAATAGACCCGGCCCGAGCGAACCGCCGCCAAGGCGTCGAAACCGGGACGGGCGGCCAGAATCGGCAGCTCTTGCCGCGCGCGTTCGGCGTCGAACCCGCAGCAAGCGACGAAGACCACGTCTGGGTCGGCGAGAACGATCTGCTCCCACTCGATCGTTCTCGAAGGCCGGCCCTCTTGTCCGATCAGTTCAGCGCCGGCCGCCAGACGGACCAGCTCGGGCGACCAATGGCCGGCGCAGAAGGGTGGATCGATCCATTCGAGCATGACCACGCGGGGACGATTCGCGATGTCTCTCGTGCGCTGCTCGACCGTCTCGACGCGGGCCTGCAATCGGGCGACCTCGCTCTCCGCTCGCCCCGGGACGCCGGCCGCCTCCCCCACGGCGCGCAGCCCCTCAAACACGTCCACCAAGCGCCTCGGCGCCAGATTGATCACACGCGGTGCGCCCGGCAATTTGCAAACGGCCGCCTGGACTTCGTCGTCGGCCACGGCGCACACGTCGCACAGCGTCTGAGTGACGATGAGGTCGGGCCGCAGCGATTCCAAGAGCGGGCCATCGAGGGCGTATAAGGCATACCGCGTCTTGAGCCGCTCGCGCACGAGCGCGTCGATCTCGCGGCTGGAAGCGCCGCTCGAAAACAGCGTTCGCGTTACCTTGGGCAGTTCGCGCACCCGCGGCGGAAAGTCGCACTCGTGGCTGACCCCGCACAGCGCGTCGCCGAGGCCGAGCTGGCAGATGATTTCGGTCGCGCTGGGGACAAGGGAGACGATTCGCAAGACGTCACTCCGGCTTGGGCTGTATCGGAAAAACCCCATTGTACGAAGCGCCTCGCGGAAGGAACCCCTCACCCGGCCTGTAACCCCCGTCGGTCATCGCGGCACTTGCTTGATCGGGCGCCACTGCGCCGGGATTGCAGGCGGAAGGAGTTTTGTTTCGGGGCGCATCCAACCCAAAAACCCTTCGGGCAGTTTTGAGAACGAGAAGAGAACCTTCGCGCGTCGTGGGGCTCCCGGCCGCCATGACGCTCGTCCTGGCCGGATTTGCCATCGCCCTCACCGCCTGGCGACATGTTTCGCCGCGGCACCTCGGCGGCCCAGGCGACGACGCCGGCAGTCCGGGCTTTCGCGAGGCGGCCGTCTCCAGCGGAATCGATTTCCGCATGTCTTTCCTGCCGAACGAGCAGGGCGAGCACTTCAAAATCAACCTCTATGACCACGGCGCGGGGGTCGTCGTGGGGGACTACGACGGCGACGGTCACGACGACATCCTGCTCTTGAACCAGCTCGGCTCCAACGGACTCTACCGCAACCTGGGCGACGGCCGCTTCGTCGAAGTCACCGCCATGAACCCCGCGGTGGCGCTGGGAGACCGGGTGTGCGTAGGCGGCACCTTTGCCGACTACGACAACGACGGCGACCAGGACCTGTACATCACCAGCACCCGCGGCGGCAATGTGTTGCTCGAGAACAGGGGGGCGGAGGGCTTTCGCGACGTCAGCGAACGGGCGGGCGTCGCCTGCACGGCTCATTCCCAGACGGCCGCCTTTTTTGATTACGACAACGACGGTTATCTCGATCTGCTGGTGACGAATACCGCCAGATGGACGTCGAACGACTACGACGGGGGGATGCGATACTACGTCGGTCCCGAGCTTCCCGACCAGTTTGTGCGCGGCGTCGACGACTTCGAGTCCAATTTCTTGTTCCGCAACAACCGCGACGGAACCTTCACCGACGTGGCGGCCGAGGCGGGCGCCCAGGGGCAAGGCTGGAGCGGAGACGTCGCCGTCTTCGACTACGACGGCGACTGCGATCTCGACCTGTTCATCGCCAACATGTTCGGGTGCAGCCAATTGTTGAACAACGACGGCCGCGGCCGCTTCACCGACGCGACCTCCGAGGCTCTCGGACCAACTTCGTTCGGCACGATCGGCTGCAAGGTGTTTGACTATGATAGCGACGGTCGCCTCGACCTGTTCGTGGCCGACATGCATTCCGACATGTGGATGGACTACGACGACGAGGGCTTGATCGAGCCGCGCCGCAAGTACCGTTACCTGATGGGCCGGAAAGCGACGACGGGCGCCGCCGGGTGGCAGAAAGAGAAGCTGGCGGCCGAGGTTTTTAACATGGATTATGGGCGGCTGTTGTTCGGCAATACGCTTTACCGCAACGAGGGGGGCGGCTCCTTCAGCGAGGTTTCCGACGACGCGAACATGGAAACTTTCTGGCCGTGGGGTGTGGCGTGCGGCGACTTCGACGCCGACGGACACGAGGACGTCTACATCCCGTCCGGAATGGGCTATCCCTTCTTCTATCACCCCTCCTACCTGATGATGAGCCAGGGGGACGGCACGTTTCGCAACGAGGACGTCCGCCAGGGAATCGAGCCGCCCGGCGAAGGCAAGTTTCTACCGCCCCTCGGCGGCAAGCAGGTGGCGCGCAGCTCGCGCTGCGCGGCGACCGCCGATTTCGACGGCGACGGCCGGCTCGACCTGATCGTCAACAACTTCAACGACCGGCCGTATTATTTCCGGAACCAGTTTCCCAAGGCGAACTTCGTCGAGTTTCGGCTGACGGGCACTCGCAGCAACCGGGACGCCATCGGCGCGGTCGTGACGCTTCGCTGCGGCCAGCGCACGCTCGTGCGCCAGGTTCAATGCGCCGGAGGCTATTTGAGCCAATCGTCGAAGACGCTGCACTTTGGGCTGGGAGAGTTGGCGCGGGTCGATCGGGCCGAGATCCGCTGGCCCAGCGGTACGGTTCAGCGCCTCGACGTCGGCGAAATCAATCGGCTCTATGAAATCCGCGAAGAGGCCGGGCCGGGGGAATCGACGGCCGCCCGCAGTGCGAGCGTGGGACGTTACGGCCGGCTCTGACGTGACGCATTCACTGGAAGAAGACGTTTCGCGGAATGCGGCGGGCTACCGGCCAGGCGAGGAGCGTAAAAATCGCTCCGAGCACGAGCAGCGTCTTGAACCCCCATTCGACTCCCCACCAGCCGACCGCCCACTCGTAGCAAAAACCTCCCCCCGAGGTCGCGAGCAGCGTGCTGATGTTGCACAGCGCCATGAAGCCGCCGAAGATGGTGCCCGCCGCGTGCAGGGGACAAGCCTGCGCCGCCAGATCGCATTGAATCATGTTGGCCGTCATGTAGGTAAAGCCGACCACAAGGCTGATGATCATGGCGCTGGTGCGCCCTTCCAGAAACCAGTACGAAAGCGTGCTGATCACTCCGCAAACGATGGCCAGCGGCACCATCCAGCGCATCGGCACCTTACGACAATACACCCCATACGTGGCGCAGGCGGCGATGGAGCCCACCGCCAACAGTGAGATGGTGTCGCCGTAGAAGGCGTCGGACATGTGGCGGGTCTTGGTCATGTGCAGGTAGAGCACCGACTGCGTAAACGGGTTGAAATGCCAGACAAAGAGAAAGGCGCCCACCCACCAGACCATTGGCGAACGGAGGGCCTGCGAGAACGTGGAGCGGATCGTCGGCAGGTCGTCCTCGACGGCCGCCTTACGCGGCTCGCGAACGCAGATTACCGTGAGCACGAGCGCCACCGCCGCCAGCGCGCCACAGATCAAGAACGCCCAGTCCTCATGACGCTGCTGGCAGAGCTTGCCGCCAAGCTGGCCCGTGAAGATCGTGGCCGCATAGCTGGCCCCCCACCGTACCGATTGCAGGCGGGCGGTGATGCCGCGTGGTTGGCCGGTCTCGATAATCAATGCGTCGAGCACGACGTCGGCAAAGGTCACGGCGAAGGTCGGCACCATGAGCGTGAGCATGAGGAACATGCGCGAGCCGGGCTGGAGGGGCATCAGCGCGTACAGGCCGCAAAAGCAGATGCTCGTCAGGAAGCCCATCGCCACCAGGTAGCTCTTGCGCCGGTAGCCGGCCAGGGGCAGAAAGTCGGTCAACAGCCCGAACAGCGGCTTGCAGCACCAGGGCCAGCCGAGCAGCGCGACCAGCGTGGTCATCCGGCCGGGGTTCGTCCCCCACTTCTTCAACAGCGAGTAGACGGGCTGGTGGACGAGGCCCGTGGCCGTTTCGTTCATCCCCTGGACGAAATAAAGCGCAGCAAAGAGGAGGACGACGCCAATCAGTCCTCCACGCACTCGTGCTACGCTGGTCGCCGAGGTCGCCATCCGCCACACTACCTTGCTCATACCCGCGGCACATGTGGTCCGCCGTCACGGCACCACGGGTGGGAGTTCTCAGAAGAATCAGAGCAGCTTATGGTGTGTCGCCGCAGGGGCGGCGAGCTTGGCGGGCCTGCCCCCGTTCGCTCATGTTTCCCTCGTAGAAGTGTAACAAGAGAGACCCGATTCGTCGCCCCCCTTTGAGTGGGAAGAGCTGGCGAGCGTCAAAATGGGCAAAATATGACGCGAGGCGGGAAAGCGAGCGGAGAGGGCCGCCTCGCCCCAACTCTTGACCATTAGGGCGGTTGCGGTATTCTCACGGTCGGTTCGCGGGGTGAACAGGCGTTGCCCGTCACCAACCCGGATTATTTGCCGGCTAAGGAACGAAACGAACAACGGCCTTTGCCAATCACGCCGGCGAGCGGGATGAAACGAGCAAAGGCCCGCGGTAATCAGCGGGGTCGAAGCCAAAGGAACGTTAGTCATGGCCAAATTCGCCGTCATCCTCCCGGCTGCCGGGGCCAGTAGCCGCTTCAAAGACAAAAACTACAAAAAGCCGTTCGCGCCGCTGGCCGACCGGGCCGTCTGGCTGCACTCCGCCGAGCGGTTCTTGCATCGCCAGGACGTCAAGCAGCTCATCATTGTTATCGCCGCCGAAGACCGCGAGTATTTTGATTTCAAGTTCTCGTCGAACGTGGTCATCCTGGGCATCGAAGTCGTCGAAGGGGGCAAGGAGCGGGCGGACTCGATCGAACGGGCCATGGCCCGCATCAAGCCCGACGTCGACTTCGTCGCCGTCCACGACGCCGCCCGGCCCTGCCTGGCCGACGAGTGGATCACCCGCGTCTTCGAAGCGGCCGAAAAAAGCGGGGCCGCCATCCTGGCCCTTCCCGTCGCGGCCACCCTCAAACGGGTCAAGGCGAACCAGGTCATCGAAGAAACCGTCCCCCGCCAAGGGCTTTGGGAAGCCCAGACGCCCCAGGTCTTCCGCCGCCAGCTTCTGCTCGATGCCTACGCCAAACGGGGCTCGTTTCAAGCCACCGACGATGCCCAACTCGTCGAGCGGCTGGGACACCCGGTGACGGTCGTGCAGGGCTCGCCGATCAACCTGAAGATCACCACCCAGGAAGATCTGCGGCTCGCGGAGCAGGCCCTCAAAGCCATGCCCAAGCCGAAATTCAAAGGCGCCGGCCATCCCTTCGCCGACGACGACATGTGGAGATAAAGGTCGCCTCCGCGCTGCGCGGCGAAGACGGTCGCCAGGTGACCGTCGCCGGTCACGGAGTGACGAGGCTACTTTGACAAGTGGAGAACAGAGTGACCGATATTTTCCAGGAACTCCGGTGGCGGGGGCTGATTCATCAGACCACCGATGACGAAAAGCTACCCGGCTGGCTGAATGAAAAGCCGCGCACGCTCTACGCTGGCTTCGACCCGACGGCCAGCAGCCTGCACGTCGGCCACCTCGTGGCGCTGATGATCCTGCGCCGTTTCCAGCAGGCCGGCCACCGGCCGATCGCGGTTGTGGGGGGGGCCACCGGCATGATCGGCGACCCCAGCGGCAAGAGCGAAGAGCGAAAACTCCTTTCGCTCGACGACCTGCGGGCCAACGTCTCGGCCATCGAGACGCAGATGGCGTCGTTTCTCGACTTTGACCGCGGACCCTGCTCCGCCACGTTGGTGAACAACTACGACTGGATCAGCCGCTTCAGCTACCTCGATTTCCTCCGCGACGTGGGAAAGAACTTTCCCGTGAACGTGATGCTCACCAAAGACTCGGTGCGGGCGCGGCTGGAGCGGACCGACATCGGCCTGAGCTACACCGAGTTCAGCTACATGCTCCTGCAGGCTTACGATTTCGTCCATCTGCACGATCATCACGGCTGCGAGCTGCAGGTGGGCGGCAGCGACCAGTGGGGCAACATCACGGCCGGCATCGACCTGGCGCGCCGGATGCGCGGCGTGCAGGTCTACGGCATCACCACGCCGCTGTTGACCAAGAGCGACGGCACGAAGATGGGCAAGACCGAGGCGGGCGCCTTGTGGCTGTCGCCCGAGCGGACGAGCCCCTACCAGTTCTATCAGTACTGGATCAACGTCGACGACGCCGACGCCGGCAAGTGCCTGCGCTATTTCACCGACCTGAAGCGGGAAGAAATTGAGGCGTTCGACGAGGCCCGCGGCCGGCAGCCGGAGCGCCGCGAGAGCCAGCGCAGGCTGGCGGAAGAGATCACGCGGCTGGTGCACGGCGAGACCGGCCTGCAAAAGGCCTTGCGGGCGAGCCAGATCCTGTTCGGCGCGGAGATCGACGCCCTATCCGACCTCGAACTGGGCGAGATTTTTGCCGACGTGCCGAGCGAGAAAATGCCCCGCCTGACGCTGGCGGCCGGGCTCAGCATCGTCGACGCGCTCGTCTCGGCGGGGCTCGCCAAGAGCAAGGGGGAAGCGCGGCGCACGATCGAACAGGGGGGGGCATACGTGAACAACCGCCGCGTCGAGTCGATCGACCGTCAGCTCACGCCGGCCGATCTCGCCAGCGAAACGGTGATGGTGCTGCGGTCGGGCAGAAAGAAATACGCCCTGCTGCGCTTCGGCGAAGGCAGCCCCGGCACGTCGTGACGGGAACGGGAAGCCGGCCGCCTGGCGACCGCCTTTCATCGGCCGGCGGGTTGTCATTAAGCGATACCGAGATGGGCCGGGAAGAACGCTCGTGGTATAGTCGTATCAAGGCCGGCCAAGAAGGCGGCGTACCCCCTAAGCACAAGGCGAGAGCATTAGAGATGTTCGTTCGCATTCTTCACCGCGTCGGCTCACTCGTCGCTGTTCTGGTGTTTGCTTCCCTCGCCCAAGGCCAAACCGTGGCGCGCTGCGGCGAGGGGTTTCTGGAAGAGATCGACGGCTACCGCGTCCTCCACCTCAAGGGAAGCGGCTACGAGATGGGCTATCAGCACGGAGTGCTCATGAAAGAGCACATCCGGGCGAACATGGATTACCTGTTCAACGTCAAAGCCAAACAGAAGCGGCTGGAGTTTCTGGGGGTCGAAATCGACCCCAAGCAGATCATCTCCATGATCGTCACCATCCAGCGGCGCTATATGCCCGAACGCTTTCTGGACGAGTTGCGCGGCCTGGCCGACGGCTCGGAGTGTTCGCTGGAAGACACCCTCGTGGCGAACTTCATTCCCGAACTGTTCCACTGCAGCGGCTTCGCCGTCATGAACAGCGCGACCAAGGACGGCACGCTCTACCACGGCCGCGTCCTCGACTACTCGATCGACTGGCAACTGCAAGACCATGCCGTCCTGATCGTGGCCGAGCCGGAAGCGGGCATCCCCTTTGTCAACGTGACGTACGGGGGCTTCATCGGCTCGGTGACCGGCATGAACGCTGAGCACGTCTCGGTGGGAGAGATGGGGGGCGGCGGACGCGGGCACTGGACGGGCACCCCGATGGCGTTTCTCGTGCGGCGCGTGCTGGAGGAAGCCCGGACCCTCGACGAGGCGGTGGCCATCTTTCGCGACAGCCGGCGGACGTGCGAATACTACTACGTCGTGGCCGACGGCGACGACAACTCGGCCGTGGGTCTGGCGGCCCACTGGAACACGTTCGAGGTGGTCAAGCCGGGCGAAGCCCACCCGCGGCTCCCAGAGCCGACTTCCGACACCGTTCTGCTCTCGGCCGGCGACCGCTACAAGGAGTTGGCCCGCCGGGTGCGCACGCAGGCCGGCTCGCTCGATGCGGCCAGCGCGCTACGCCTGATGGATTGCCCGGTGGCCATGAAATCGAACCTGCACAACGTCCTGTTTGAGCCCCGTTCGACAAAGCTTTGGGTCGCCAACGCCTCGCCCGACGGCCAGCCCGCCGCCACGCAGAAGTATTTTGCCTTCCAGCTCAGCGAGCTGCTCAAACGCCAGCCGGATGAAAGCGCCAAGAATCTGGCCGCTTCGCCCTGAGCCACCCGATCGGCCGGTGCCTTGACGAAGACTCTTGGCCGGCAAACACTAGCAGTTGGCGCCTGTCTGCCACCGTCTCGTCTTTCGCCGAGCAAGCTCCTCGCATGCCTATTGCGGTTTCCTGTCCAAGCTGTAAGACCAGTTTCAAGGTCAGCGACCAGTTCGCGGGCAAGCAGGGTCCGTGCCCGAAGTGCAAGACGCCGATCAAGATCCCCAAGGCTGAGGCTCCCGCCGCCAGCGCCGCACCCGCCGGCAAAGCGGCCCCGCCGGGCAAAGCGGCCGCTCCGGGCAAAACGGGCGGCAAGACTGACGGTAAAGCCGCCCCCGCCGATCCCAAGAGGCTCGACATCTCGGCCGACGAGATCAAGATCCACGCTCCCGATACGATCGGCCCCAAGACGTCGACCGGCCGCCCGGTCATCGCGCCGATCTTGCGGAAGGAGACCAAGGTGGAGCTGGTGCCGATCGTGATGATTGCGGCCGGCACGCTGATCTCGTTCGCGGCCGCCTGGCTGCTGCGAAAGCCCCTTGGCGAGCAGGTCGCATTGCGCGCCGTCGGGCTGATGTTCATCTCGCTCCCCCTGGCGCTGGGCGGATACTGGTTCCTGCGGGACGACGAGTTGGAGCCGTATCGAGGGCGGGCACTTTGGCTGCGGGCCGGACTCTGCGCGCTAGTCTACGCGGCGCTGTGGGGCGCGTATCTCTTGATTCCCGACGATGCTACGACGGCGGCTTGGAGTTGGATCTATCTCGCGCCGCCGTTCTTCCTGGTCGGCGCGGGGGCCGCTTATGCCACGCTCGATCTGGAGGTGGAAAACGCCTTTTTCCACTATTGCTTTTACGTGCTGGTCACCCTCCTGCTCGGCCTCACCGCCGGACTACAGATGCCGTGGCAGACGGTCACAAAGGTGCGCAGCGGGCGAACGGCGGAGGTGAACCCGATCCGGGCAAGGGCGAAGGCGACTCCCACGTTCGGCCGCGGCCAGGGCGGGCGCGTGCTGGCCTCCGCTTCCGTCATGGAGTGCCGGCGTCACTCGACGGGTCTATCTCGCGGTGGCCGGCATCCTTCGCGGCTTCTGACCCACTCGCCGCCTGGCGGCCGCGCCGCTTCTTTTCTGCTCGGTTCGACCCTCGGCGGGGCCTCCATGCACGGCGAGAAACCTCTGCGACATCTGTCGGATGATTTTGTGCCGCAAGTCCTGGCTGAGCAGATCGCTGTGGTTCTTCCCCGGCACGACGACGACCTCTGCGTCGCTGCCTAGCTCTTTCACCGTATCGGCGAGCCGGTGCACGGCCCCGTCAAGATAAAACGTGTCGAGCGAGCCGACATACACGTGCAGCTTGCCGCGCAACTTTGGCTCCAGCGAAAGCCAGTCCCGCTTCAGCATGCGGCTGATGTCGTACTTCGACCAGGCCTGGACCACGTCGGCATCGACCTTTCCCGTCTCTCGGTCCCATAGCTTCTGAGGCAGGCCGTTCTCATCCAGCGGGCTGAACACGGCTTCAAACGAGCGAAGCTGGCCGCCGCGGCCGAGCACGTCGTCCATTCTGCCGAACGAGGCGTACCATAAGACAGGCTTGCCTTGCAGACGCGCGATCGGGCGGCGGTCGCCCTGTTCGTCGTAATAAAGGCTCAGCGGCGGATTGGCGTATAAATCGACTTGCTGCCAGTCGTGAAAATCGACCGGATCGGGTGCCGTGCTCCAGACGCCGCCGAACGTTTCCGCGTAGTTAACCTGCACCCACAGGCTCGACCAGCCGCCCGAGCTGTGTCCCGAGATGAAACGGGCCGTCGGTGCGGCCACCGTGCGATACGTGGCGTCGATATAAGGAACGAGTTCCCGCACCAGCGCCGCGCCGCGCGGGCCGTTGGTCTCGCTGTCGGCGAAGACGTGATGCCCCCACTTGCAGTCGCCGCTCAGCAGCACGCGAATGAATTCCGCCTCGCCCTCCTCCGCGGTCGGCGCACCCGTGGGATACATCCTGGCTGCGTCGTAATGCGTGCCGCCGAAGCCGGGGATGATGTACAGCACGGGATAGCGGCGGCCCAGTTCGCGCTCATAGCTCGCCGGCAACACGACGGCGGCCTGGTGCCGGATGGGTCGCTCGTGAAACTCCGACAGAAGCTTGCTTTCGACCGACACCTCCTTCAGCCAGGCCGTCTCCTGGAACTTGCGCGGCGCTACGACATGGTCGAGCACGAGATCGACGCTGGGCGACTCGTCGAGCCGCCACTCTTTCACGCTGCTGTAGACGTTGCCGGCGCCATAAGCCGGGTGATGCGAGTCGAGATCCTGATCGAGCAGGGCCTGTACGCGGTACTTTCCCTTGGCAAGCGACGACAGCGGTTCCGGAAAAGCGTCGGCCCGATCGTCGACCACGCGTGTCAGTCCCGGCTTGAAGTTGTTCACCTCGACGGCGAAGAAGGGCTCGGGCGAGAACCAATCGGGTCCTAACCGCGGCTCGCCCGACGTCTTGCGCGAGCAGTAGACGAACAGCCGGCCGCTGAGCGGCTGCTCGGCCGTCGCGGCGCCGAGCGTCACGTTGACCGTGATCGGCACGGCCTCGTCGGCCACAAGTCGCTGCCGGGTGGTGACGACGGCGAGAGCCATAATCAGGCTCAAAAAACGAAACATGGGCACCGTGCGCAAGTGATAATTACGGGGCATCTTTGCGAAGCCTCCTTGCCAGTCGAACCGCCGTGCGTCGATCCCGCCCGCGGCGCGAGTCAAACTAACCCATCACGTCAGCTCGCGACGCCAACCGGGGCGCGCAGCGACTGCGATTCTACCGTTTTTCCCGCTCGGTTGCAGTCCGAGTTCTGTCCGGGTACCTTGGGCCGGATGCACATCTATCCACTTCGCGAAAGGCGTCGCGTCTACTGTGCCGGCCCCCTTTTCAACGAGTCCGAACGGCAGGAAATGAACTCGATCGCCGCCAGCCTGCGGCGGGCGGGTTTCGAGCCGTTCGTGCCGCACGCCGACGGGCTGGAATTTGCCAAGGTCCAGCCCTATCTGGCGTCTCAGGGCTACGATCCGGCCGCGGCGGGCCGGCTGCTGCACGAAGCGATTTTCGCCCTGGACGTGTACCAGGTCGTGCTCGGCTGCGGGGCGCTGGCGATGAACATGAACGGCCGGGTGCCCGACGAGGGGGCCGTGTCCGAGGCGGCCATGGCCTGGAGTTTCGGCAAGCCCGTGGTCATCTACAAGGCCGACGCGAGGACCAAGGTCGCCGGCCGCGACAATCCGCTCGTCGTCGGTTTGAGCCAGTTCGAGACGGTCGACGAAATCGACGACCTGGGCCCGGCGCTCGCCAGGCGATACGCGGACGTGCAGCCCGACCCGGAGACGGCCGTCCCCTGTCCGCCCCATCTCCGCGAAACGCTGGCGACCGGCCGACGCCTGTGGGAACGGCTGCAGATGATGGGCGTCGCTCGGCCGTCGGACCAGGTGGCCGAGGCCGTGCTGGAAGAACTCGGCAGGCCGGCGGTCACCGTGCGGTGACATTGGGCTATTGATCGGCGAGAAGCAGCCTGAGTTTGCTGCGCAGCTCGGGCGCGCACGAAGTGGCGCGTCTCGGCGTCCATGTACGAGCTAGCGTTGATTTAAGAGGCGGCGTGCCTTTGCCTTCAGCGCGCTCGTCGTCGGTTAATTTCCCTTCGTTGCACTTATTCGCAGGTTCTTCCGCCCGCTGGATTACGATGGCACGAGAGCGGTTGGGAATCGGTCCATTTGGCCCAACATTCGCCTTTCCACGTCGAATACAATACCAGGGCAGTGTGCCGGAACGAATGTCAACGCAAGTCACCAATTCGGGCCTCTTGCCCGACGAACGCCGCTTTCTCGCCGAGGCGGCCCAGTTTCTCGAATACCCGAGCTTTCTAACTCGCGTCGCCCGCGTGGTTGGCAAACCGGCCGAAGCGCTCCTGGCGATGCTGCCCGAGGCCGCAAACAAACTCATTGCGGCCGCGACGCACAGGGCCATGCTCAGAGGAGTGGAATGGGTCAGCGCGACGATTTCGGGCGACTCACACGTTGGGCCGCCGCGACGCTGGCCGGGCCTGTTTGCCCGGCACGGTCACACGGCCGTCTCCGCCTTGAGTGGCGCGGGGGGCGGCTTTTTTGGGCTGGCCGGACTCACCGTTGAGATCCCCGTGACCACGCTCGTGATGCTGCGTTCGATCGCCTCCATCGCCGCGGCGTCGGGAGCCGATTTGTCCGATCCGCGCACGCGGCTGGAATGCCTGGCCGTGCTTAGTCTCGGCACGCCGGCCGACAAGGAGATGCAATCGACCTACCTTTCGGCCAGGCTGGGCACCTCGCTTGCCGTTCGCGAGGCGGCCGGTTTCCTGGCCAAGACGAGCGCCGAGGAACTGAGCGAGGCGATCGCCAAGGGAAGCGCCCCGATTCTTGTGCGCCTCGTCGAGGCGGTCGGCACCAGATTTCAAATTGTCGTCACCGAAAAAGTGGCGGCGCAAATGGTGCCGGTGGTCGGCGCCGCCATGGGCGCGCTGGTGAACGCCAGCTTCACCGACTATTTTAATCGCATCGCCCGCTACCATTTTGGCATCGTGGCCCTGGAACGCCGCTACGGGCAGCCGCTTGTCGACGCGGAGTACCTGGAGGCGTGCCAGAACGCGAGGAAGGTCTTAGGTCTTAGGTCGTAGGTCTTTGATACAAGCAAGCCCCCACACGACTTCTAAACTTAATGCAATCCCTTAAGGCCCATTTCCTGCCCAAGCTGACGACGCCAGAAGAACTGGCGGGCGGCGCCGTGGTGGTGATCGACGTGTTGCGGGCGACGACCGTGATCGCGCACGCGCTGGCGGCCGGTGCGCGGCAGGTTATTCCATGCCTGGAGGTCGACGACGCCTTGCAGACAGCAGCCCGCCTGCCGAAGGGCGAAGCAGTGCTGGGGGGCGAACGGGGGGGCCTCAAGATCGACGGATTCGACCTGGGTAACTCACCAGACGAATTTACGCCCCAATCGGTCGGCGGAAAAACGCTCGTCTTCACGACGACCAACGGAACTCGGGCGATGATGGCCTGCCAGCAGGCCAGGCGCGTCGTCACCGGCGCCTTCGTCAACGCCTCGGCCGTGGCCGACAGCCTGGCGGGCGAAAAGAACGTTCACCTGCTCTGCGCAGGCACGCGCGGCGAGGTGACGCGCGAGGACGTTTTGTGCGCGGGCCTCCTCGCCGACCGGCTAACCCCAAGGGAATCGAGCGACCTGGAGATCAACGACCAACTGCTGATCGCCCGCGACCTCTGGCGAGCCTTTTTTGCGGACCGGGACAGCGCCGATGCGACGGGCAGCCTGGCCCTTACTTTGCGTTCGACCCAGGGGGGGCGGAACCTGATGCGCCTCGGCCTGGAGCACGACATCGAAGTTGCCGCGCAAATGGATCGGTTCACGATTGTGCCGCAACTCGACTTGGAAAGGATGGTCATTGAGAAACGGCCTCGAGTCTTAGATTGACGGCCCGCATCAGGGTTCCAAGACCCAAGACCTAACAACTACATGCTTTTCGACACCCACGCTCATCTCGATCAGCCGGAGTTCGACGCCGACCGCGTCGAAGTGATCGAGCGCGCGCGACAGGCCGGAGTTGAGACCATGCTGGCGGTCGGCATCACCGCCGCCGGCAGCCTGGCCTGCGTCGAGTTGGCCGCCGCGATGAGCGGCGTCTTTGCGGCCGTGGGCATCCAGCCCAACTACTGCGCCCAGGCGGAACCGGGCGACTGGGAGAAAGTCGTGGCCTTGGTCGATCGGCCGGGCGTCGTGGCGCTAGGTGAAACGGGCCTCGACCGCTACTGGACCCATTCACCGTTCGACGTTCAACAGGATTTCTTTGATCGGCATTTGCGCCTATCGCAAGAGCGCGGGCTGCCGTTTATCGTTCACACGCGCGACTGCGACGCCGACGTGCTGGAGATGCTGCGCGAGGCTCGCCGCCGTGCACCGCTTGCCGGCGTGATGCACTCGTTCACGGGCTCGGCCGAAACGGCCGCCGAGTGCGTCGAGCTGGGCCTTTATGTCAGCTTCGCCGGCATGGTGACGTTCAAGAAATCGGCCGACCTGCGAGCCGTGGCGAGAAGCATCCCAGACGACCGCATCCTGATCGAAACGGATAGCCCCTACCTATCGCCTCATCCTCTGCGCGGCCGGCGCAACGAACCGGCGCACCTGGTTCACACGGCCGCTTGCCTGGCGCAGGAGCGGGGCGTTTCACTCGAAGCCTTCGCCAGGCAGACAACCGAGAATGCTCAGCGATTGTTCCGTACCGAGCGTCGTTAGTGGGTGAGGCGAGCTGCCTGGCGCCAGGTCTAGTGTGGGAGTTTCGAGTTAAACGAGGCTACCACTGGTCGTCGTGCAAATCGTACTCGATCGGCCGCCGAGGCATCGGCGGGGCGGGGCCGCGCAGCAGGGGCATGAGGGCCATCCCGGCGAGGAACCCGCCGATGTGAGCAAAGAAGGCCACGCCCCCCTGCATGCCGATCTCCACCTGGTGGGTTGCCTCGAGCACCTGCGTGATGAACCAGAAACCCAGCACGACCAGCGCCGGCAACTCGATCACCGTGACGAAGATCACCAGCACCACCACGCAGCGAACGTGCGCCCAAGGCCAGGTGACTGCGTAGGCTCCCAGCACCGTGGCCACGGCCCCGCTGGCGCCGATCACGGGCACCTGGCTCGTCGGCTCGCTCAGCCAATGGCAGAGGCTGGCCAACACGCCGCCGCCGAGGTAGAAGAGCGCGTAGATAAAATGACCCAGGCGATCTTCGACGTTGTTGCCGAAGATCCATAGAAACCACATGTTGCCCAAGAGGTGCAGCCAGCCGCCGTGCAGGAAGAGCGACGTGATGAGCGAGCTGACGATGGCGCGCCGATTGGCCGGCAACTCGATCTGCCGCTTCAACGCGATCGGCAAACGCAAGTGCGGATGTTGGGCCAATTCCTGCACTTCAACCACCAGCGGCCGCCCCCGCAGCGCCTGCACCATTCTGGCCGGAATGAAACCCCGCTCGATCAGCACCAATTCGTGGTCGATCGGAGAGAGCAGGTCGACCCACAGGAGGGCCATGACGTTCAGACCGATGATGGCGTAGGTGACGACCGGCGGCCGGTGCGACGGAACGTCGTCGCCAAACGGGAAGATCATGACTTATTGGGCTGCCCAGCCGGCGGCCCGCCCGGCTGATACTTGGGCAACGGCACCCCCTTGATCTGCCCTTCGTAGACCATCACATTGCGGACGAAGCCCTGACACTGGCTGATCACCAGGGCCCCTCGCCGCACCTTGATGAGTTGGGCGACCATCACCAGCCGGTCGCCGGGGTAGACCGGATCGCGGAAGCGCACTTCGTCCATGCCGCCGAAACCGAGCACCTCGGCCCCCAGCAGATCGTATTTCTGCGACAGGTAGCTGCAAAGCTGGGCCGCACACTCGCAGAGCATGACGCCGGGCATGATCGGCATTCCCGGCATGTGGCCACGGGCCCAGAACTCGTCGTGGCGGACGTCCTTGTAGCCGACTCCGAGCTTCCCCTCGGTGTCCTCATGAACGATGGCCGTCAACTGCTCCATCTCATACCGCTGCGGATTGTACCGGCGGATTCCATGGATGTCGGCCACGACCCGATTGAGGTCGAGCTGAGAGACGTCGATGATCAGACCTGACTTCACCACGTACGACTCCTGACGAGCCGATTCCTGATGAGCGCGGCGGAGTACACCCGCCGCGCCGAGATGAAACAAGCTCCTGCTATCAGGTCTTGATCTGCTTGCGTTTCAGGCGACGGGCCTTGCTGTTGGCCGGGCGTGACCCGTGGTTGGCTTTTTTCAGGACGCGATGCGGTTTTGCCATGGGCGCGACTAAATCCGTGGGTGCGTTTCGTGGACGACTCGAAAAAACTCCCTCCTAAATTACCATGAATTCGTGGGCATGAACAGGCAGAGTTACTTCCTGGCCGAGTCCGGGCACACTTCCCCAACCGGGCTTCGCTACGCGCTTCGGTTAAACGTGAACCACGTCAAACGCGAAACTCCCGAACTAGAAACGGCACTAGCTGAACAGGTGCCAGGCGACAAAGAGGGCCACCAAGAAAAGCCCCAGCAGCGTGCCGACAAAGATCAAAAACCAGGTTGAGTCCCAGCGGCTGCGTCTGCCCTTCTTGGTTACCGGCACCGGCTTGCCGCCGAGCAGGTGGGACTGGCCCGACGCCGTACCAGAGAGAGTCGCGCCGTCTGAAAGAAGCGGGCCGCCGGCGAGACCGCCAGAGAGAAGATCGTCAAGAAGACCGTCGCCGGAAAGGGGGCCGAGAAGCGGTTCCGGCGTCGTGGGCAGCCCAATCTCTGGCGAGAGGGCGGCTGCCGCGGCGGGTTGATCGGCCGGGCCTTGGCGACCGGGCGAAGCCTTAATCGAAGAACCCGGCGCCTTCGGCGCGGCGCCGCCCGCCGGAACGACCTTGCTCGGAGATCCCTTGCCCGCAGACGCCTTGATCGAGGAGCCGGGGGTCCTTTTCGTTTGCCCCCCCGGCGATTTTACGGAGGAGCCTCCCGGCGATTTCGGCGGGCCCTTGATCGACGATCCGATCGGTTTGGCCACTGGCAACTTGCCCGCCACCGTCGTCTTGCCGGCAGTCCCCCGGTCGACCTTGGTGTTGTCGCTCTTGATCGATTCCGACGCCTCGTTCGCCGCGGAAGTCGGGCGGGGCGTTGGGGCAACGCGGCCGTGCGGCTCGTCATCCAGAGGAGCAAGCGTCAGTTCCTCGGCGGAGTCGGACTTTGCCGGGGTGGGGCGGGTTTCCCCGCGGTCGAAGCGCCCGATCCACTCGACCAGCGCCTGACTCGCTTCCGTCGCACTCTGGTAACGCCCCGAAGGCGACTTGGCCATCATTCGCCGGCAGATGGCCACCAGACTGGCCGGCACGTCGGGCCGCTTCAAGGCGATGTCGGCCGGCTCCTTCGTCTGGTGCATCAAGATGCGCTGCGCCAGCGTGCCGTCGGGAAACGGAGGATGGCCGGTCAGCGCGAAATAGAGCGTGCAGCCGAGGCTGTAGAGGTCTGCGCGCGGATCGACCAGGTGGCTGTCGAGCGCCTGCTCGGGCGCGAGGTAATCGACCGTGCCCAACATCCGCTCATCGTGGTCTTTGGTGAGCGAGGCGTCGATTTCGTCGGACGTGCGGGCCAGGCCCATATCGAGCAGCTTGACCACCTGCTTCGCGTCGATCAACAGGTTGGCCGGCTTGACGTCGCGATGCACGAGACCCGCTTCGTGAGCGTGGGCCAGGCCGTCGGCCGCTTGACGCATGTAGTCGGCGGCCGTGCGGTACGAGAGCGGCCCGTCCCGGTCGACGACCGACTTCAGGTCGTGCCCCTCGATATACTCCATCACCAGGTAGTGCACGTCGCCGTCGTTGTCGACGTCGAAGGCCCGGACGATGTTCGGATGATCGAGCGACGCCACGGCCCGCGCTTCGCGGTGGAAGCGGGCCAGGTAGGAGGAGTCGTTGACGCGGTTTTTGGGGAGCACCTTGATCGCCACCCGACGCCGCATGAGCGGGTGCTCGGCCAGGAAAACGCTGCTCATGCCGCCTGTGCCCAGATGGTCGAGCAGACGGTATTTGCCCAGGAAAAATCCGGCGGCCCGCCCTTCCAGCAGCCGCTTACGCTGCCAGTCGGTGATCAGGCCGACGCGGCCGAGGTGATTGGCGACGACAAGGCTGTCGTTCGCGGCTTCGGCGCCCGAATCGCGTTCGAGATCGGAGAGCGTGCGTGCGAGCTGCGACCTCTCGACCAGCCCACTCCGCTCGACTGTCTCGAGAAATGTGCTGACAGACAACTGCATCTTGCCGTCCCGCTCCGACGAATGCCTCTAGCTCGGGCCGCCTTGCCAGAAGCGCTTTTAAGAGGTCGTCAAGAAACCGGCATGGTAGACCGCGAAACCACGGAGACCGAACGGATTTTTGGCAGCCTCATATTTAAAAATGCCGCAATGATTGCGGTCGCGCTCACTCCCCCATTCTAACAAGCCGCGCCCCGGCGCGAAGTAGCTGGCCGCAAACAGGATGCCAGTCGGCCATCCTGGGACCTGTCCCCCCGACCAAGCGAGACGCCCGCACAATGTCGTTCGCGCCCCGGGGTTTTCCAGGTGCCTGAACAGCCGTCGAGTGGCGTTCCGCCGCCCTCGTCGGAGGCACGGCCGCTCGACAACGGGCCGGCCGCTGAATAGCCTATTGGCAACCCCGAAAGCTCCCTCCGTCCCCCAGACCCTCCCGGATGCCATTTCGCCTCTTGCGCCTGGGCCTCAGCCCGGAATATCCCGAGCCGCGGATGTTCCGCGAGCACGACCGGCTGCTCACTGAATACGATGTAGTAATCATCGGCGCCGGCGGACACGGACTTGCGGCCGCCTATTACCTGGCCCGCGACTACGGGATCACCCGCGTCGCCGTTCTCGACAAAGGCTATCTCGGCGGCGGCAACACGGGCCGAAACACGGCCATCGTCCGGGCCAATTACCTCACCCTCGAAGGGGTGCGCTTTTATCAGGAAAGTCTGCGGCTCTTCGCCGAGCTGTCGCAAGACCTGGACTACAATCTCTTTTACTCCCAGCGGGGCCATTTCACGCTGGCCCACACCGACGCCACCCTGCGCACCATGCGCTGGCGGGCCGAAGTCAACCGGCACCTGGGGGTCGACAGCTCGGTCATCGGGCCGGACGAGATCAAGCGCATCTGCCCCTACATCGACCTCGACTGCGGGCACGCGCCCATCGTGGGAGCGCTGTGGCATCCGCCGGGGGCGATCGTCCGACACGACGCGGTGGCCTGGGCCTACGCACGCGAGGCCGACCGCCGCGGCGTCGAAATCCATCAGAAAACGGGGGTGACCGGCATCGACGTGCGCGATGGCCGGGTCGTCGGCGTGAACACCACACGCGGCTACATCCGCACGCGACGGGTGCTGTCTGCCGTCGCCGGCTACACTCCCCGCATCACGAGCATGGTGGGCCTGCGGACGCCGCTCGTCATCCAGCCGCTGCAAGCCTGCGTCACCGAACCGCTCAAGCCGTGGCTCGATCAGATCGTCGTCTCGGCCAACCTGCATCTCTACGTCAGCCAGTCCTCTCGCGGCGAGCTGGTGATGGGCGCGTCGCTCGACCCCTACGAACTGCACTCCGAACGCTCGACGCTCGATTTCGTCGAGGGGCTGGCGGCGCATCTGCTCGACCTGTTCCCGTTCTTGTCCGACGTGAAGGTCAACCGCCAGTGGGCCGGTATGTCGGATATGACCCCCGATTTTTCTCCCATCATGGGCAAGACGCCGGTCGAGGGCTTCTACCTGGACAGCGGCTGGGGTACCTGGGGCTTCAAGGCCACACCCGTGTGCGGCACGACGATGGCTTACACCGTGGCGCACGACGACGACCACGAGCTCATCCGCCCCTTTCGCTTATCGCGTTTCGCCGACTACGAGCTGGTGGGCGAGAAAGGGGCGGCCTCCGTGGGGCATTAACGAACCCTCTCCCCCCGGGAGCGGGCAGGGTGAGGGCGGTCTGCGTCAACTACCGCGACGCCACCAAAGTCCATCGGCGCGCCATTAAACCGGCAAACGCCGGCATCGAATCGCACAAACTCGGTCAGCTCCACGAAGATGAAACTACTTACCTGCCCCATCAACGGTCCCCGCCCGCTCTCCGAGTTCGTCTTCGGGGGCGAGGTGCGTACCATGCCCGACGACAACGTCGATGACGCCGCCTGGGCCGACTACGTGTTCAACCGCGCGGGAGAGCCGGGCGTGAGACGCGAATGGTGGTACCACGTCGCCAGCGGCACCTGGTTCGTCGCCGAACGAGACAACCTGAATGACGAATTTGTGCGCACCTACCTGTATGGTGCCGAAGGAGCCGACCGTTGACCGCCACGCACGAACCTGACCACAAGGCGGCCGGGGCCGGCACGTCGTCGCACCGCTTGCCGCCCCGGGCCGGCGAATGGATCGACCGCGCCCGCCCAATTCGATTTCGCTTTGAGGGCCGCGCGTACCTGGGGTTTGCGGGCGACACGATCTCAAGCGCCCTGGCCGCCAGCGGCGTGAGGCTGCTCGGCCGCAGCTTTAAGTACCACCGGCCGCGCGGCATCTACAGCCTGGCGAACCACGACGTGAACGTGCTCGTGTCGGACGGCACGCGGACGAACATCCGGGCCGACGTCACGCCGGTCTGGGAGGGGGCCGACCTTCGGGCGGTGAACACCTTCGGCGGTTTGGAAAGCGACTCCGCCCGGCAGTTCGATCGGCTGGGCCGCTTCCTGCCGGTCGGCTTCTACTACAAGACGTTTCACAAGCCGCGGAACCTGTTCCCTTTCTGGGAACGCCAGATGCGGGGGCTGGCGGGGCTGGGAAAAATCGATCCAAACGCGCCGCGGCTGCGGACCGCCAAGCGTTACGAGTGGTGCGACGTGCTCGTCGTCGGTTCCGGTCCGAGCGGTCTCTCGGCCGCCGTCGCCGCCGCCGAGCAGGGGCTGCGCGTGATCGCCGTCGAAGAGCGGCCGCATCCGGGCGGCACGCTTTGCTTTCAGGACGCCTCGCCGCAGGTCGCCCAGACACTGGCCGAGTTGCTCGCGCGCGCCCGTGCCCTGCCGAGCCTGACGATTCTCTCGAATACCGTGGCCGCCGGCTACTACGCCGATCATTGGGTGGCGCTCGTCGACGCCGAGCGCATGACCAAGGTGCGAGCCAAGAGCGTGGTCTTCGCCACGGGAGCCTTTGAGCAGCCGGCCCTGTTTCGCAACAACGATCTGCCCGGCGTCATGCTCGCCTCGGCCGCTCAGCGGCTCATCCGGCTCTACTCCGTCAAGCCGTTTCAGCGGCCGGTCGTTCTGGCGGCCAACGCCGACGCCTATCGGGCGGCCCTCGATATGCGCCAGGCGGGGATCGACGTCAGAATGATCGTCGACCTGCGGCCCGCCGAAGCAAACCGCGATCTCGTCGCGCACGTCGCGAAGGAGGGCATCCCGGTTCGCGCGGCACACGCGGTCTACGAAGCCAGCTTGGGAAGCGAACTCGCGGGCATCGACTCGGTGACGATCTGCCCGCTCGACGAAGACGGAGAGCCGCGTCCCGGCGAAAGCCTGCGAATCGAGTGCGACGGCCTGGCCATGAGCGTCGGGTGGGCGCCGGCCGATTCCCTCTTCTGCCAGGCCCGCGGCAAACTGAAGTATGCCGGCGATCTGCGCCAGTTCGTGCCGACTTCCGCGCCACCGGGGGTCTTTGCGGCGGGTCGGCTGAACGGTGTCTACGACCTCGCCGGTCGGCTGAGCGACGGTCGCCGCGCGGGGCTGGCGGCCGCCGCCTTTCTGGGGCGATATTCGGGCGATCTCCCTGACGCGCCGCCGCCAGCCGCCAGTCCGCCCTCGCACGCCTACCCCGTCGTCGAGCACCCGGCGGGCAAGGTGTTCGTCGATCTGGACGAAGACGTGCAACTCAAAGACCTCAAACACGCCGTGCAAGAGGGTTTCGACGGCGTCGAGCTTTTGAAGCGCTACTCGACCTTCGGCATGGGGCCGAGCCAGGGAAAGATTGCCAACACGAACACCATCCGCGTGTTGGCGCACCTGCGCGGCCAGAGCATCGACGAGACCGGCTCGCCGACGGCCCGCCCTTTCTTTCATCCCGTGCCCCTAAGTCATCTCGCCGGGCGCGGTTTCCATCCGCACCGCGAGACGGCCCTGCACTCGCGGCACGAGGCGGCCGGCGCGAAATTCATTCCGGCCGGCGACTGGCTGCGACCCGCCTACTACGCCGGCGGCTCGGCAGACCGCGAACGGGCCATCGTCGCCGAGGTCGAGGCCGTGCGGCGGCGGGCCGGGCTGATCGACGTGAGCACACTCGGCAAACTCGAAATCATGGGTCCCGACGCCGCCCGGTTTTTGGAGCGGATCTACACAGGCCGCTTCGCCAGAATGAACGTCGGCACGACCCGTTACGGACTGATGTGCGACGAAAGCGGCGTGATTATCGACGACGGGGTGATCGGCCGCCTGACGGACGACCGTTTCTACGTCACCACGACGACGACCGCCTCCGGGAGCGTCTACCGCGAGATGCAGCGTTGGGCGATCATCTGGAAGTTGAACGTCGTGCTGGCGAACGTCACGGGAGCCGTGGCCGCCATGAACCTGGCCGGGCCGCAGGCGCCGTCAATTTTGGCCGCGATCAGCGACCTCGACGTGAGCGAAATGGCCTTTCCCTATCTCGGACTGCGCGAGGGAAACGTGCTCGGTGTGCCGGCGCGGATCCTGCGCACCGGCTTCGTGGGAGAGGTCGGCTACGAAATTCACGTGCCGGCTCAGTGCGCGGCGCAGCTGTGGGACGGCATTTTCGAGACCGGAACGAAGCACGGTCTCCGGCCGTTCGGCGTCGAAGCGCAGCGGGTGTTGCGGCTGGAAAAGGGTCACGTCATCGTCAGCCAGGATACAGACGGCCTGACGACGCCCTTCGAGGCCGGCATGGGATGGGCGGTGAAGGACGACAAGCCGTTCTTCATCGGCGGCCGCAGTCTGCGCATCGTGGCCCGCAAGCCGCTCAAGCGCCGTCTCGTCGGCTTCACGCTGCCGCGCGATTACGCCGGTCCGCTCCCCAGCGAATGCCATCTGGTGATCGACAAGGGCGAAATTGCCGGACGCGTGACCAGCATCGTGCGCAGCCCAACGATCGGGCAGGCGATCGGCCTGGCCTACGTGCGGCCATCGCAGGCACAGCCCGGCACGAAATTCACGATCCGCAGCGACGGCGGGAGGTTAGTCGAAGCGACCGTCGTTGAGTTGCCGTTTTACGATCGGGCAAACGCCAGACAGTCGCCTTTCGCTTCGCCAAAGGACGTCCTTTCGCGGGGCGAAAGGCGACCTGGCGAAACGCCTTTTCCGACAAGTCCCCTTCACGAGCGGTTTGCTAAGCTGCCGCCCGAGTGCATCGGCCTGGGCGGGACGCCGCGGACAGTGGCCATCGCCGACCCGTCCGTCGAATCTGCTGCGGGCGCGATCCAACTCTGCGACGTGAGCACTTCACCGCGCATGACGCTAAAAGGGCCGGCGGCGGGAGAGTTTTTGTCAAAGAACGGCCTTGCGCTGCCCGAGCAGATTTACGACCACCTGCCGCTGGACGGCGGCGGGCTGATTGTGCGCACCGGCCGATCGGAGTTCCTTATCGAAGACTCCTGGACACAGGGGCCAGACGCGCAACGCGAGCGCGGCGTGGTCGATCGGCTGCGCCAAGCCATCCTGACACCGTCGCCGGGCGTTCTGTCTGTCTGGCGTCAGGACGTATCTCTGCTGATTTGCGGCAGCGAGACCGAATCGCTTCTGGCCGAGGTCTGCAGCTTCAACTTCCGCGAGGCTGGCGAGCGATTTGTGATGACGCAGCTCGCCGGCGTCTCCTGCTCAATCCTCCGGCGGCAGTTCCGCGGCCTTCCCGCCTATCAGCTCTGGGCCGACGGCACCTACGGGCCATATTTGTGGGAAACGCTGCTCGATGTGTCCAGCGACGGGACTCACTAGCGGCAGCGTACAGGCTGTGTCGCCCAGTTTCTTAGTGCTCTTCAAGTGAGCGTAAGGGGGCCTGCTTGTGATAAGAGTGGGCCGCCAGCGGGCGCCGGCCGCCCTCACCCCAACCCTCTCCCAGAGGGAGAGGGCTTGCCTTTTGTCCTTTCAGCCACCGCCCGCCGCCACGTGCCGGCCGAGAAAGTCGAGCATGAGCCGAGCGATCGTTTCGCCGTCGCTTTCCAGGGCGAAGTGGCCGGCGTCCAGCAGGTGAAAGTCGAGCGTTTTGAGGTCGCGCTTGTAGGGCTCGGCGCCGGCCGGGGGAAAGATCTGGTCGTTTCCGCCCCAAACAATCAGCGTCGGCGGCTGGTGCTTGCGGAAGTACTCGTGCCACCGCGGGTAGAGCGGCGGGTTGCTTCCGTAGCTCAGAAAAAGGTCGAGCTGGATCTCGTCGTTGCCCGGGCGGTCCAACAGATACTGATCCGTCGTCCAGCCGTCTGGCGAGACGAACTCGGGCCGCGGCACCCCGTGCGTGTACTGCCAGCGGGTCGCCTCGACGTTGAGAAACGCCCGCAGAGCGTTCCGCTTCGCCGGGTCGTTCGGTTCCTGCCAGAAGGCCTTGAGCGGCTTCCAGAAATCGTTGTCGAGTCCCTCTTCGTAGGCGTTCCCGTTCTGCACCACGATGGCCGTGACCCGCTCCGGGTGACGGGACGCAAGCCGGTAGCCCACCGGCGCGCCGTAGTCCTGCACGTACAGGGCGTACTTCAACAGACCGAGCGTCGCCGTGAACTCATCGACAACCCCCGCGAGGTTGTCGAAGGTGTAGGCGAACGCCTGCCGCGACGGCATGGAACTGTGGCCAAAGCCGGGGTAGTCGGGGGCCACGACGTGGTAGCGGTCGCCCAGAACAGGGATCAGGTTGCGGAACATCTGCGAGCTGGTCGGAAAGCCGTGAAGCAGGAGCACCGTCGGCGCGTCCTTCGGTCCTGCCTCGCGGTAAAAGATGTCCAGGTCGCGGACCTTGACCGTCCGGTGAACGACTTTCGTCGTCGGAATCATAGGGTTACCTCAGTTTCGGTTGAGACATAAACGGGTCACCGCACTCCTTCCATCGAATGAGCGGGCTGATTGACTCATTGACTTGGAAGGGCCACGTCATTGGTGTACGACCACCAGCTTTCCGCCCGCCTGATTGGCCTCCATGACGCGGTGAGCTTCCTGGATCTCTTCGAAAGCGAAGGTTCTTGCGGGTTTGGCGTCGAGTCGACCGGCTGCGGCGTCGGCGGCGATCTGCTGAAGGGGGACGTCGGAGAGCGGAAACGCCGGCGTGCCGAACAGGAAGCTCCCGAAAAACGTCAGGTAGACACCGCTCGCCATCTGCAACAGCGGGTTGAAATTGGCGATCGGATCGAGGCCGCCAAGCCAGCCGGCGAGGCAAGATCGGCCCCCGCGGCGAAGCATGGCCAGGGAATCGAGCATGACGCTGTTGCCCACCAGGTCGAGCACCGCGTCGATCTTCTTGGCCTCAGGAATATGCTTCGACAGGTCGGGCCGCTCGATTTCGCAGCACTGCGCCCCTAGCTTCTCGAGCTGAGCGAAGCGTTCCGCTGTGCGGGTCGTTGCGATCACCCGCAGCCCGGCGTTGACCGCCATTTTGAGGGCGGCCTGGCCGAACGAGGACGTCGCGCCGCGGATCACCAGCAACTGGCCGCGTCGGATCTCAAGATTTCGGAACAGGCAGGTCCAGGCGGTCGCATACGTCTCCGGAATCGCGGCGAGCTCCGCCCACGGCAAATCCGCCTCGATCAGCGCGACGTTGGAAACCGGCGCCCGTGTGTATTCGGCGTAACTGCCGTTGATCGTGCGGCCGAGCCCGCCCATCAGGGCCGCCACCTTCGCGCCGACAGGAAACTCGCCGCCCGGGCACGATTTGACGACGCCGACGCATTCGATGCCGCTCACGTCGGCGATCTCGGCCCACTCCCCCTTCCGCATGTGCAGTTCGGCATGGTTGAGACCGAACGCCTTGACTTCGATCACCGCATGGCCGTCTTTCGGATCGGGCTCCGGTATCTCCCGGATGACCAACACTTCCGGTCCGCCGAACTTACTTCTGAGAATCGCTCGCATCGTAAAGCCTCCCCTGCGTGAGCATTTGCCGCCAGTGTGGAAGTAACCGCTAAAATATTTTTAACAAGGTTACTAAATAACGCAACCCCTCCGGCAGCGTTTTTCTGGTTATAATGAAGTGTCACCTATGAAAGGGACCCCAACGATGACCTCCGACAGGCCGCCCGCCTTCTTTGTTGCCGATCATCTGGCGCTCGACTTCCTCAACACCACCGCTAAGCCCCGGGGCGAGCTCGTCGACTGGCTCGCCGACGGTGAGGACCTTGTCGCCTGGCTGGAACAGGCGGGGGCGATCGAACCAGCCGCGGCGGCCAAGATGAGAGAGTGGGACGCCGACGTGCTCGACGAGGTCGCCCGCCAGGCAAGGGAGTTCCGGCACTGGTTGCGTGGGTTCGTCACCGCGCGCCTGGGCAGGCCGCTGCGGGCGACGGCCGGCGCGGTGGCCCCGCTGAACGAACTGCTCGGCAGAGACAGTAGCTTCCAACGCATCGAGGCGGCCGGACGCGAGGCCGAGGAGGGGCGCCATCTCGTGTTGCGCCGAGTCCGGCGCTGGGAGAATCCGCAGGAGTTGTTAGCTCCGATCGCCGAAGCGGCAGCCGACCTGATCTGTAATCAGGATTTCCGGCTGATCCGGTCGTGCGAAGGCTCGGCCTGCATCCTGGTCTTTCTCGACCGTACGAAGGCGCACGCGCGCCGATGGTGCAGCATGGCCGTCTGCGGCAACCGGGCGAAGGCCGCCGCGCACCGGGCCAGGACGGCGCGGAAGGAAAAACGCGGCTGATGCGAGCCGCCTGCCCGCGTGTGCGTCGCAAGAGCTGATTGACAGCCCGCCGGCAACTGGCTAAAAATACTGAACCAATCGGTTCAGTATTCTGCGCGGCGATTCGCATGGCAAGCAACCTGGATCATGTCCTCGTGGCGATTTCCGATCCGACGCGGAGGGCAATTATCGGCCGCCTGGCGAGTGGCCCGGCCCGTATTTCCGACGTGGCCGCGCCTTTTGACATGTCGCTCACCGGTGTGTGCAAGCACATCAAGGTGCTGGAGCGAGCGGGGCTCGTGCGGCGCACCCGGCATGGGCGCGAGAACACCCTCGAACTCTCGGCCGAACCCCTGCGTGACGTGGCACAGTGGGCGCTTAAGTACGAGCGATTCTGGAACGCTCGCCTGGATCGGCTGGAGGACTATTTCATCAAGAAAAGGAGAAATGAGAATGAAGCTGACTGACATCACGGTGACCCGGACGATCCCCGCCGCCAGCGAGGAAGTGTTCGATGTGTGGATCGACGCGCAAAGCCCGGGCGGACCGTGGTTCGGCGCGGATCGCGTTATTCTCAACGCGGTCGTCGACGGCCTCTTCTACTTTGCCGTGAAGCACGCCGGGCGAACGTGGCCCCATTACGGCCGGTTCGTGCGCATCGAACGGCCGAGATGCGTCGAGTACACCTGGATGTCGGAAGCGACGAAGGGGCTGGAGTCGATCGTAACCGTGACGTTCGAGCCAAGCGGCAGCCAGACCGAGGTCACCTTGCGGCACGCCGGCGTGCCGGACGACGAGATGGGTCGCCAGCACCAGGAAGGCTGGACGTGGGTCCTGTCGATGCTTGGCGAGCGGTTCACGTCAAAGTAGCTGCGACGCTCCGCGGCGGCGAAAACGGTCGCGTCGCGACCACGTCCCCGTCATGGAGTGCCGGGGCTGCTCTTGGCTTGTAGCTCCGGAGCGCCAAACAGTCTGCTTGCCCAGGTGATGAAGTGCTCGATGTTGGGCGCGTCGGTGTGTCCGCCGTCGTGCTGCCGCCAGGCGAGCTGGCCGTCCAGCAGCCCCTCGTTGACGGCGGGCATCTCGGCACTTCGATAGTCGTCACCCACTCCGAGATCTTTCGCGCCCAGCAGTCGGAAGACCGAGCCGGCCGCCACGGTGGCCATAAAGCTTCCGCGTTGATCGAGCCAGTGGGCGTCTCCTTTTTCGGGGATGCCGTAGCTGATGAACGTCAGGCGCGGGGCGCACAGCGCGATGAGCTCGTGCGAGTCGACTGGCAGGTCGCACGGCGTCTTGGCGCCAAAGCTCGACTCCGCGGTGCCATATTTCAGAAAGTTGCCGGCCATCCAGTGGTACTCGCCTTGGCCCGTCAGGTTTTCGACCGCCTCCCCGAAGTTGCGGCGATGCAACTTGGCCCCGCCCTCACCGGAAGAACCGACCAGCACCATCGCGAAGCGTGGGTCGAAGGCCATCGCCACCAGCGCGGCTTTGCCGTAGCGTGAGACGCCCTCGATACCCACCCGGCTGGCGTCGACCGCGGGATCGGTTTCCAGATAGTCCAGCCCGCGCGAAGCTCCCCAGCCCCACGCTCGCAGGGCGCCCCAGTCGTCCGGCTTGCGTGGCTGCCCCTTGTTCGTCAGGCCGATGATCCCCCTCGTGAGGCCCTTCCCCTCGTCGGCTTGAATGCTGTTCGGAAAGATCATGGCGTAACCCCAACCGGCCTTGATGAGCGCTTCGGTTCTCGACGGACCCGGAGGACCGAAACCCCGTCCCGGAGGTGCGACCGGCCGTGGGGGCGCTTGTGCGGCGCCGGGCCGCCTCGCGCCGGGGCCTCCGGGGAAGCTGAAGCCGTACATCATCAGCACGGGCACCCGCCCGGCCGCGTCTTTGGGAGTGGTGAGCGTCATGCCGATATTCACTTCGATCGACGGGCAGGCCGAATTGTCGACATGTCCCTGGAGTTGCTTTTCGACAACCGGAATTTCGCCCACGGTCGTCTCGCGCGTTTCGGCGACCGTCCACGTTACTGGCGGAACATCCTTCGGTATTCGCCCGTAAACCTCGCGCTCAAAATCCTCGACGATCTCCGGCCGGCGCCGTTTCCACCAAATTTCTGGCGTCGTCACTTTCTCGCCCTCTTTGAGGGTAAGCACGTCGGGCAGGTCCGGACACGGGTTGGCGGAAGCCTCGTCGTAGTTCGCGGGGTTCGGCTTGGACGCGTCGCCATTGCGACCGGGGCGAAGGGCCGTGATTCCCAACTGGCGCATCATGTCCTGATGGTCTTGTTGGGTCGTGAACGTGACCGGCTCTGTCCCCGACGAGGTATTCGCCGCATCTTGAGCAACGACAGGTCCAAGAGCTACCGAGGAAACGGCGAGTGGAATGAATAGCCAAACGCGACCCATGAGCGTTCTCCCGCGCCAGAAGTGAGAGTTGCGGTCGTGACTCGATTGAATGCGGTCGATTCTCGACGCCCCGGCAGCCCCGTGTCTAGTCTAGTATCCCCCTCTTCAGTGTCGATCGCCTCTTCTAGCGTTACATCCAGAAGGCGTGCGAGCCATCCAGCCCGAGCGATCCGCGTATGCTAACCCGCGGCTCCCACCTGTTCCGCGATCCGCCGGCCTACCTCAACGGTCGAAAGCTTGCCTCCCAGATCGGGCGTGGTCTGACCGGAGGCCAACGCCTTTTCTACCGACCGACGCACGATATCGCCGGCGGCCGTTTCGCCCAACCAATCGAGCATCATGGCGGCGCTGAGAATCGCGGCGACCGGATTGGCGATTCCTTGCCCCGCGATGTCGGGAGCCGAACCGTGGACGGGCTCGAACATCGACGGGTACGTCCGCTCCGGGTTGAGGTTGGCGCTGGGCGCAAGACCCAGCCCGCCTGAGATCAACCCGCCCAGGTCGGTGAGGATGTCGCCAAACAGGTTGGAAGCAACTACCACGTCGAACCGCTCTGGCGAACGCACGAAGTTCATCACCGCGGCGTCGGCATGCTGCTTGTCGGCCGACACGTCGGCGTAATCGCCGCGGACCTGCTCCAGCACTTCGTCCCAGAGCACGTAGGCGTACCGCTGGGCGTTTGACTTGGTGATCATCGTCAGCCGGCGACGCCGCTTACGGGCCATCTCAAAGCCGAACCGCAAGACACGCTCCACGCCGCGCCGCGTGTGGACCGCCGTCTGCACGGCCGATTCGTCGGGCTGGCCTACCCGAAAGCGTCCGCCCACGTTGACGTATTCTCCTTCGGAGTTCTCGCGAATCACGACCAGGTCAACATCGGCGGGTCCTTTGCCGGCCAGCACGCACGGAACGCCCGGGTAGAGACGGGCGGGGCGGACGCAGGCGTACTGATCGAACCGCTGACGGATTTGCACCAGTGGGGCCAGCGTGAGGTGATCGGGCATTTGCGCCGGCCAGCCAACCGCGCCCAGCAGGATGGCGTCGAACGGGCGCAGCACCTCCAAAAAATCGTCCGGCACGACGTTGCCGGATCGTCTGGCGAACTCGCAGCCCCACGGCAAGTGCGTCAGCTCCAGCTTGAACGTCTTCGTCGTTTTTTCGACGGCCGCCAGCACTCGCAGGGCTTCGTCGATCACCTCCGGGCCAATTCCATCGCCTGGATAGACGGCGACACGGTATGTCTTCATAGCTGCCAAGGGGGCACCTCGGTAAAGGGTGGCGGAAAAAAACGGGAGAGAGAGGTCACGCGAGCACTTCGATCGTGAAGCCGCCGGGCGCCCGGAAATAAAAGGTCCACGAACCGTGTTGCCTGGACGGGGGCGGAACGTCGAAGCCGTCGTCCTTCAGCCGCCGGTTGATTTCGTTGACCTTCTCTTCGCTCGCCTGCCCGAAGCCGACGTGGAACGTGGCCGGGTATTTGACGTCCTTCTCCCCGCCGACCCTCGCGCTGGTCAGCGAGAGAAACAGCCCGTCGTCGTCCGAAAGAAAGGCGATGTTTCGGTTCCCCCCCATGTCCCGTAGGCCGAAATACTTCTGCAAAAACTCATGGGTCTGGGGTACGTCGGACACCGTCAGGTTGAGGTGATTCAGTTTCATGGCGACATTCCTCCCGAGACCGGACAATTTAACACGTTTTCGTCCGGTTCAACATGCGCGAGACAGCCTTGGCAAAAGGAATCGGTAGCGAACCTTGCCCGGCGATCGGTGTCTCATGCAAACATGCCCGCCCTCTTGCCCATGACGCCCGACGATTTGCCGGAGGTCATCGAACTCTGGACCGTAACGGAGGGGGTCGGGCTGAATGAATCGGATTCGGTACCCGCCCTGACCGTCTTCCTCGCCAGAAATCCGGGGCTGAGCCGCGTGGCGCGCGAGGAAAACAAGATCGTCGCCGCCGTTCTCTGCGGACACGACGGCCGTCGCGGTTTCTTGTATCATTTGGCGGTGGCAGCAGAATATCGCGGCCAAGGTCTGGGCACGGCCCTCGTCGAGCAGTGCCTGGCGGCGCTGGCCGAGCTCGGAATCCAGAAGTGCAACGCCTTGGTCTACAACCACAATGTTCAGGGACAACGCTTCTGGCGCCGGCTCAGGTTCAACGCGCGCGACGATCTCGGATTCTGGCAAACGACGATCAACGACCTAACCCCTATCGGGCAACACCCCTGAGACGGTGAACATGGAAAGCAAGGCTACAAGCGACCGGTCGCAGGTGAAGCGACTCACCAAACGGGCCGTTTACGATCGTGCCACGATCAACGCCATTCTGGACGAGGCGCACATCTGCCACGTTGGCTTTGTCGTCGACGGCCAGCCGTTTGTGATTCCGACGATCCATGTTCGCATCGGCGACAGCATTTATCTGCACGGCTCGCCGGCGAGCCGGATGCTGCAAACGCTCAGCTGTGGGGGCGAGGCCTGCATCAGCGTCACACTCGTCGACGGCCTCGTGCTGGCCCGTTCGGCCTTTCACCATTCGATGAACTACCGATCGGTGGTGCTGTTTGGCAGGGGCTCACCCGTCGACGACGAAACCAGGAAGATCGAGGTGCTGCGTTCGCTGAGCGAGCATCTGATTCGGGGACGCTGGGCGGAGGTGCGCGAGCCGAACGTCAAAGAGCTCAGGCAAACGATCGTCGTGCAGGTCGCCATCGACGAAGCGTCGGCCAAAATTCGCACCGGACCGCCGCTCGACGACGAGGAAGACTACGCGCTTAGCGTCTGGGCCGGCGTGCTTCCCTTGCGGCTCTCGCCAGCGGCGCCCGTTGCCGACCCGCGGCTGCCGGACGGCGTTGCCGTGCCGGCCTACGCGAGTCACTACGCAGGCGCTAAACCTGTCACGGAACGCGAGTAGCCGACGCGAGTCCCACCGGAAACAGTCGTTGCGGCGCTAACTGGTATACGAGGAGTTCTCATGCCTATCGAAGCTCAAAGCCCCGAGCAAGCGGCCGCCTCATCGATTGGGCCCGCTTTCCTAGCCGAAGCACGCCAGACGCTTGCCGGCTCGCTGACGAAGATCGTCCATTGTCTTGAACAGCTTCCAGAGGCCGACTTATCGTGGCGGCAGCACGAGTCGCACAACAGCCTTCAGAACATCATGCTGCACCTGTGCGGCAACGTCCGGCAGTGGCTCGTGCATGGCGTGGGGGGCGAGTCCGACGTGCGTCACCGCTTGAGCGAGTTTTCCGACAGGCAACCGCTGGCCAAAGCCGAATTGCTGGCCCGGCTCCAGGAAACGCTGGCCCAAGCCGACCGCGCGCGCTGGCCGGCTTCCCGCCGGAACGTCTCCTCGAAGCGCGACGCATTCAAGGTTTTGACACGACGGTGCTGGCGGCCATCTTCGACTCGGTGAGCCATTTCGTGGGGCACACGCACCAGATCGTCTACATCACCCGCCTGCGTCTCGGCGACGCCTACCGTTTCCAGTGGGCGCCTGCCGACGCGGAGCAAGGCGCCTGAAATCCGACGGGGTGATCCGGCCACGTGTTATGGCCGGCCACCGATGGTTCAAGTTGCCGCCGAAGGTGAATTGAAATACGATCGACGACATGGCCTGTGTCCGTCCATCACACGACCCAAAACCCCGTCCAAATCATCGTCGTTACATCGAGGTTCTCCGAAGCATGACGCCGGGAGAGCGGCTGGCAAAATCGTTTGAACTCTCGGAAATGGCGAAGGCCCTGTTTCGCCAGGGTCTGAGGGAGCGGTTTCCCCACCTCGACGAAGAGGCATTTCACCGGCTTTTTCTGGACCGACTCGAAAAGTGTCACAACCAGAATTACTGAAAGCCGTGGTGGGGACGCTGAATGAAGCAGGTATCCCTTACATGGTTACGGGTTCGCTCGCTTCAAGCCTTCAGGGAGAGCCTCGCTCGACGCACGACATCGATCTTGTTGTCGCCCTTCGGCCGGAGCAGGCACAGGTTCTGAGTCGTGCCTTCCCGCCGCCTGATTACTGCCTTTCGCGCAGCTCCGTTGAGGAGGCAATACGCCAGGGGACGATGTTCAACTTGTTAGACATCCGTGGCGGCGATAAGGTCGATTTCTGGATCCTGACAACTGACGATTTCGATCGAGTGCGATTCGGCCGACGCCAGTCACGACTCGCCGAGTCGATCGTGATCAGCATCATGGTGTCAAGCCCCGATGACACGATCCTGGCGAAACTGCGGTGGGCCCAGTTGTCGGGCGGCAGCGAAAAGCAATTCCATCACGCCCTGCGAGTCTACGAGGTGCAGTATTCGGTTCTGGATCGCAAATACTTGAACGAATGGGCCCAACGCCTGGGCGTCGACGAGCTATGGCAACGGCTGCAAACAGAAGCAGAACCGGTTTGACCAAGCGAGACGAATATCAAGGCTTTACAAAAGCCGGCGCCGGTCGGTCTGCACCGCGCCAGCGCGTTTTCCGAGAGGCAACCGCTGACCAAATGGCGGAAGCCGACCGCGCGCTGGCCGGCTTCCCGCCTGAACGTCTCCTCGAAATGCGACGCATTCAGGGTTTTGATACGACGGTGCTGGCGGCCATCTTCGACTCGGTGAGCCATTTCGAGGGACACGCACCAGGTCGTCTACATCACACTAACGGGATTGGTCTGGCCACGTCGCCTGATGTCTGGCCGTAAACGGCTGGTGACGACCGCTTCTGCTTTGGGATGACGCCTCAGGCACACATCACTTGCGTAACCTCACTTCATAGTGCAGGTTGAACGCCGGATTCTTCTCCTCGCCTTTGGGCGGAGTTCCGCGCAGATGGGCCGTCGCACCGTTCACTTCGTAGTGGAATGGCTGACCGCAAAAAGGATCGAGCGGGAGAGGCACCGAGATTTCCGACAGTTTTGCCGGCAACGTGCCGTGCTCCGCGGCGTAGAGACGCAACGCCTCTACGTGCCGCAACAGGGCAATTCGCTGGTCGAGCCGGGCCTGCGCCCAACGCACCTTGACGAAGGCGGGAGCCAAATCAAACAGGATTGGTCCGTTGGAGGTGACTTTGTCGGCCAGCGCGCTCACTTGCCAGGCGGGCAGGTGCACCAGCTTGATCATCTCGTCGTGGCGTGCCTGGCAGGCCCGTTTCTCATCGAGCAAGAGCACCTGCCCGGCCGGAAAACGCTTGAGCCGATCCTGAGGAATGCCGCCCTCCGCGAGGCGAGCGCGGGCCGCCGCCACGGCGCCTTCGTCCTTTACGCGGGCATCGAGCCAGCCGCGAAGGGTTCCCACGCTCAGGCTGTCTAACTCCTCGAACCGCGTAATGACGTCGTCAAGCTGCCCTGCGGTCCAAGGTGCACTGTCGTCGAGACCGCGGAAGGTGGGCTCCATCCACATCCGCTCGCCTTGAGCTCCCACGTCCACTCGGACAAGCGGGCTGGGCAGGTAGGTGAGAGCCCAATAGAGATTGGGGCAACCGGGCTCGTTGATCATTTCCTCCAAAGGACCGGTTGCATGGACCCCGATCGCCATGCCCACCATGTTGCCAATGAACGTGATGTGCTCTCCCAGGTGGCGCGACATGCCGAACATCGTCTGTGCCGTCCGCAGGGCGTCGTCGAAACGGTGCTCGGCCACCTCCACTCGGAAGCGGACCTTCAGGGCGCGGGCGAGGAGCCGCATCTCCTGTACGTCGGGAATCAACAGGCGGATTCCCTCCTCCTTCAGTTTCAGCAGGATTTGCCAGTCGGCCTTGTCGAGACGGGCCGCCCAGTCAGCCTGCTTCAGGGCCGAGCCCCCGTAATTCTGTAGCTCTTGCACGGGAAGCTTGTCGAGCGGCATCGTCGCCAGCTCTTCGCGGCGTTCGAGGGCTTCTTTGTCGAAGAAGAACTTTTGCTGCTCCATGAAGCAGACGAGGTAGCCGTGAACCGCGTTGCCAGGAGTCGAGTCCTTCAACTCCGGTAGCAAAACGTGTTTCAAAACCGGGTCGGGAGCCGGCGCCGCCGACACATGGAAGCGCACCAGCGTTTCGTTGGGGCCCACCTCCTCGGCGCGACAAGGAATCGCCAAGGCAAAGAGCGCAGGGAGACAAACAATACTTCGGTACATGGGATCTCCTCGGAAAAAGGGGAGGGGTGAAGAAGAGGCGCCCGGCGGGGCCTCAATTTAGAACGTACGGGGGGAGCGGGCCGAACGCCCGCAAAATCGGCTCGCTTTCAACGAGCGCCACCTCGCCGGTCTCGAGCGGGCCGGCAAGACGCTCCAGGGACCGTATTTCGCTGGCCTCAGGGCGGATCGACCAGACGTGCGAAGTTGCCGGCGACTGGGAAGGCGCCAGCGCGGCGGCCGGCCGCGCTATCGACTGGGCCAGCGAACTGGCGCCATGGAGCGCCACTCCGCCCGGCTGCGGCCAGAGGACCGCCAATGCGATCACGTGGCTTGCACCCAGCAGGGCCGAGAGACACATCCAGCCGCGATTCGGCCTCGCGGATGCGCGGCCGGCAGCGAACAGCAAGTCGTCGCGGTCGAGCGTACCGGCGTCGGGAGTGAATCGGCTTAGACGTTCGAGGAATGGTCCTGACATGTTGCGATTCCCAATTGTTTGCGGAGCACTTCGACTCCCGCTGTATAACGTCGAAAGGCAGTGCTGGCTGAGCAGCCGACCACGCTGCCGATCTGCTCAAAGCTCAACCCGCCCCAAAGTTTTGCCACAATCACCTCGCGCTCTTCATCGGCCAGTTGGGCCAGCGCGGCCACGGCCGTTTCGGCGTCGAGTCCGTCGATGTCGCACTCGACGAACCAGCGCTCCGGCCGGGCGACTGACGACTCGCGCCGCTGTCGCCGCCGAGCGGTCTTTCCTGCATCGATTGCCCCGTTGCGGACCACGCGGTACAGCCAAGCGACGGCATCGGTTGGCGGGGAGCGCTGCCGCACCAGTTTGACAAACGCCTCCTGGACAACGTCTTCAGGCTCGCTGCACCACTGCCGCGCACACAGCATTAGCGCGGCCGCGTGTGTATCGACGAGTTTGGCGACTTGTCCCGGCGTCATCATCTATAAGACGACATGGACCACGGCCCATTCCGCAAAAAAACGACTCGCCAGAACTACCCCGTTCGCTCATTGCGGCGCAGGTACGCACATGATCCGGCACTGCGGCGCTGCGGCGTGAAGTTGTTTCAAGCCCGCAGCCGTCATGCGCGTCCGGCTGACGTCGAGGTCGCTAAGCCGGGGAAGCTGGGATAACACAGCGACCTGTTCGTCGCCGACTTGCGTGCCGGACAGGTCGAGTATCTGCAGCGTCGGGCACGAGGCAAGCGCAGCGAGGCCGTCGCCGGTGATCGGCATGTCGCGCAGTACGAGCGTTTCCAGCCAAGGCAGCCCCGCGAGATGAGCGAGACCGGCGTCGCTGATTCGTCCCTCGGCAAAGATGGCCGTGCGAAGCCGCTGAAAGCCGCCCGCCTTGACGAGGGCTTCGTCGGCGACGCCTTCGCCGATCAGCGTCAAGTATTGCATATAGCAACCCGGCCCGAGGCGGCTCAGCAACCGCTCGCAGCCGGCGGGCACGGCGGGGGCGTCAATTTCGTCGAGCATCGTCACCCGGCCAAGGACCTCGGCCAGCGGCTCGCAGGTGGCTGGCGTGAGACAGCCGTGAGGAAGGTAAACCGCCTCGATCTCCGTGACGTATGGCCGCAAAGGCGCCAACTCGCGAATGCGCAAGGGGGCCGGTCGCCGGGTGCGATCGGTCACCTCGCCGCCCAGCGACGTCAGGGCCGCTTCCAGCCGGCACCGCCGCAACACGGTGCGAAACGGCACAACGAGGATCCCGCCGGCGACGATCGCGATCCCAAGCACGAGTCCCGTTCGCCACCTGCCGGACCTGGCTCCGACCGAGCCTGGTAAAGGGGCGAAGTTCCGGTCCCACGCCAGCGTGACGAGGGAGAGGGCCGCCAGGGCCGCGACGAGGTCGGAGCCGAAGGGGGGCGCGCCGCCGTATCGCTCGTAAGACTCGTGCGCCCGCCAGTACCAGCCGGCATAAAGCACGAGCGCCCCGCTGGCGAGCCAGCCGGTGGCCCGCAGCCGGCGACCCGCCCCCGGCCAGGCCCAGACAAGCAGGTTCGTCGCGGCCGCCAGCGGCACGCAGAGGAAGCCCCGGTTCCACTCGACGTAGACGCCCAGGCGGTTGTGCACCAGCAGTCCGCTCTCGGCAAGATACACCACCAGCGAGCCGGCCCCCAGCGCCACGACGTTGGCGGCGATCGCGAGCGGCAGGGCGCCCCGCGTCCCCCACCGTCTTGCCCAGGGCACGCTGCGCACGTAGCAGGCGAAGACCACGGCCAAGACCAGCGTGGCGATCGCCATCGCGGCCACGCTGTGCCGCGGCGAAAGAATCCGGCATCCGAACATGGCCACCGCGGCAGCAATTAAAAGCCGCTCGCGCCATCGGTACGCTGAGGCGGCCGGTACCGTTTGATCTGACGAGATGCCCGACATGACGACCGTCCGAGAAGTGACAGGCCGATTATAGCACGAGAGAGAGAAAGGCAACGACCCGCACGGCCGTGGTGGTGATTTCACGGAACCACCGCCGGGCTCCTCAGTCAAACAAGGTCGGCGCGGCCACCGACCGAGGCCGGATACACTCCGGATCGTTGCAGGCGGGGCTGTTCACGCGCTCGCTCACGGGGAAGGCCACCATGTCGCTGGCGCGGTAGGGCCGCAAGAGCGACTGCAAAAGCTCCCTCTCCTGCGTATCTGGCGAAAGCCACAGCTCGTAGGCCTCGCGCGGAACGATCACCGGCATTCGGTCGTGAATGGCGGCCACCAGCTCGTTGGCGTCGGTGGTGATGATCGAGCACGATTCGATCCTCTGGCCGTTCTTGGACCAGCGTTCCCAAACGGCCGCGAAGCCAAACGAACCGTCGTCCTTGAGGCGGATGTAGAAGGGCTGCTTCCGGCGGCCGGTCTTCTGCCATTCGTAAAACCCGTCGGCCACGACCAGGCAGCGGCGCGATTTGAAGGCGTCCCGATAGGCCGGCTTCGTGGCGGCCGACTCGGCCCGCGCGTTAATCATGCGGTTGCCGATCTTCGGGTCGTCAGCCCAGTGCGGCACCAGCCCCCACCTGAGCTGGCACAGCTCGCGGCCGCCTTCGGCAACCCGCACTGCCGCGACGGTCTGCGTCGGCGCGATATTGAACTGAAGCGGCAGCGTCCAGTCGAGCGTGACTCCAACTCCAACCCCAAAAGCCTCGGCCACGTCGGACATCGAACTGCGGAGTGTGAAGCGCCCGCACATGGACTACCGGTGCATCCCCAGCCAGGTGAAGGCCGCGCCGATAATCAGTGCGTTGACGGCCAGCGCGCCATAGAAGAAGCGGGTGCCCCGGCTGCTCAGCTCGCGGCCGGTCAAACCAAGCAGCATCACGACGCCGATCGAGTAGATTAGCAGCGGTGGGCAAACAATGCCCAAGACGGCGGTCCACCAGGCACGACGGGCCGCCCGGTCGTCGGCGTCGGTTGGGGGTTTGCCGGACGCCTGCCGGCCCTTTTTGGTGATCGCCGCGTCCCAGGCGGGCACGACGATGTTCAAGCCGTCTTCTTCGGCGGTTCGAGTTCGACTGGCGGCGACGGGGCCGGGTTTCAACGGCGATTCGCCGTTTCTCGCCGGCGCGCTCGGTTCCACGCCGGTTACCGGGGGGATCGGCGGGACCTCAAGCGCCGGAGGAGCGCCGCCCGGCATGGAAAGCCTGGGCGGCGCGTCGAGCGGCGGGGCGGGAGGGCTCGCCGCAAATCTTGAAGCGGGAGTTGGAGCCGGCATGGGCGGGGCCGGTGGTGCTGGCCTGCCGGGCGGCAAGGATGGCGCCCCGACGCCGGCGGCGGATGCCGACGGGAACGACACGCCGCCGGGAGCCGTCAGCCCCTCTCGTGTCGTGCCGCACTTCCAGCAAGCGGGAAACTGCCCCATCACCTGCTCTCCACAGCTCGGGCATTTCCAGCTCGGTCGATCGATCTTGGCCGGACGGGGACGCTGCGGGATGGGAAACAAGAGCTGCATCGCTCGCTCGAAGTCGGGCTGGCCAACTTGCACCTGCACCCTCGCGGGCGGCGCGCCCTCGGCGGGCTGCTCCGGCTCGAACAGCACCGAGGCGATTCCCGCCTTTTCGAGCTTGCTGCGGATAAGCTCCGCCTCAACCGTGGTCCGCAGGGCCGCCACGGTGAGCAGTTGGTCGGACATGCTAAGCCGTGATCCCCTTGGTCAACTCCATGAAGGCCGTTTCCAGGTTGACCTCTTCCTCTTTGAAAAGGGTCAAACGGAAACCGGCCCCGATTAAGGCGCTGGGCAGATGGCTGTAGTCGGTCTCGCGCGAAGCGAGCGTAACCGTGAGCACGCCGTTGGTCGCGGCCACGCGCTCCACCTGGGGCTGCGTCTCTATCAACCGCGCCGCCTGCGCGCTATCACCGACCACGCCGATTTTCAACACCGGTTGCCGACGGACGCGGCGCATCACCTCGTCCACATCCGAGTTCACCTCCAGCACGCCCCGCTCGATGATGCCGATCTTGTTGCAGATATCGGCCAACTCCGGAAGGATGTGGCTGGAAACCATGATGGTTTTTCCCATCTTGCGCAGCTCCTTCAGGAGCTGGCGAATCTCGATGCGGGCCCGCGGGTCGAGCCCGCTGGCGGGCTCGTCGAGCAAGAGCACCTGGGGATCGTGCAGCAACACGCGGGCCAGCCCTAAGCGCTGGGTCATGCCGCGCGAGAGGCTCGTGACGAGCGCCTGCCGCTTGTATCCCAGATCGACCAGGTCGAGCACCTCGTCGCACTTTTGCCGGCGCTTGGCTCCCTTGATGCGGTACGCGGCGGCGAAGAACTCCAGATATTCGATCACCTTCATGTCGTCATACACGCCGAAAAAGTCGGGCATGTAGCCGATCAGGCGCCGAATTTCCTTGGGCCTCGTGTAGATCGAATAGCCGCAAACGTAGGCCTCGCCCCAGGTGGGGTTGAGCAACGTCGCCAGGATTTTCATCGTGGTCGTCTTGCCCGAACCGTTCGGCCCAATGAATCCGAACACGTCTCCTGCCTCGAGCTTGATGTCGAGGTGGCTGATGGCGTGCAGATCGCCGTAGACTTTGGTGAGATCGCGAGTTTCAATCAAAGAAGAGTAACCTTCGTCGACTATTTCAGGGGAATGACAAAGCGATAATACGTGGCGTGTTCGTCGTCTTCGCCGGCGATCGGCTGGCCGTCGCGACAAACGGCGGCAGCCGGTTGGTCGGTCTCGCCCCAAAGGATCGCCTGGCCAAAGTCAAGATGCCGGCTGAGGTCGACGTACGACTGGTAGCGATTCAATAAACCAGTATAGCTTCGGCCGTTGCCGGCCTCGTAAAACATCATTTGCTGGAGGATCGAGCGCACGCTGAAGCTGGCCTGGTCGTAGGGAGTAGCCACCTGCACGAGCGTGCTCCTGTCGCCTTCCTGGATGAGCTTGAAGTCTTTGAGCAACGCCAGAAGGTCTCGCTGTTCGCCGGGCTCGATCCGAAACGCCTGGCCGGGCTTCAACTCGTCGACCTGCCAGGCCCAGCGCCCCACCACAAGCAGGCACTCTTTCAACGGCACGCCGAGACGATTGATGATCTTGCCTTCGACGACGTCGTCGTGGCCCGATTTGAGCTGGGCCTCGATCGTCGCGCCCGCTTCGCTGTGCCAGCGGCCAACGAAGGTCTTGGTCGACCAGACCGGAATCGGCACGCCTCGCAGGGCGGATCGGTCCGGCGCCAGTTCGTAGGATCTCACGACGGCGGTCGGGGCCGACACGGCCTGTTCCATGCCGCCCAGCACTTCGCCGGGCAGCCCGAGCCAGGATAAGGCGATCTCGCGCGATGGACGTTCGGCCTCGCTGGCAACCTGGATGTCCAGGGAGAGATCGTACGTCGAGGTGGCCGGGCTGAAGACGTTGAACCAGGTCGTTCCGCGTACCTGACGGCTGGCCAAATCGACGTCAACCAGGTCGATCTGGTTGACGAGCAGGTGGTCCCCTTTCATTCGCTGGGCCATCCATCCCGCCGTGCCGCAGAACGCGAGCACCACCAGCGGGAACGTGAGCCACGTCCACTCCATCTTGCGGACCAACGTCTTGAGCAGCAGAAAATCGATCGGTCCCACGAGTGCGATGTAGATGGCCGCCAGACCGGCGACGGCCCAGAAAGGGGCCAGCCGCACGCCCCGGAAACGGTCGAGCGTTCCGCGTAGTTGGGCCGAAAGGTCGACCAGGCCGAGGTGGGCGCCTGGCGACGCCGAACTCTCAAGCTGGTCTTTCGTTTCTCCCTTGGTGCGCTGGCCAAGCAGGCGCTTGATGGCCAGGCCCCGCCCCGCCCAATCGACCAGCGGCGACCGGCTGAAGTCGGCCGCCAGAAAGGTCACGCCTCCGAACGTGTAGGGGCGCCGAACCACAAGCGGAAAATCCCCCTCGCTCAGTTCGATTTGGCCTTTCACGTCGTTCAACTGTGCGGCGATCAGGCCCCGACGCTCGCCGCGCGCCCAGTGCAACGGTGCGCCGCCGTAGGTTCCGCCGAACATTTCCAGGCTCGTGGTCCGCGTGAGCACCGTCATCCCCTCGAAGCTGCCGGGCAGGAACCGGCACAACGGACTGCCGGCCGAAAAAAAGTGCTCGCTGTCACTACCGAGCGCGAGCACCAGGTGCCCCCCCTCGGTAAGCCACCGATCGAGCGCCGCCAGCCGAGCCGACCCCTCCGCGAGCCCTTCGTCCAACCCCAGCGGCGACGGGCCGATCACCAGTTTGTCGACCCCCTCGTAGCCGAGCCACTGGTCGGGTAGCTGAGCGGCATCGGGCAGGTCGACCACGTTGATCCGCTCCACCGTGTTGCGGCTGCGGCCGACCGCCTCCTCGATGCCGATCGGTTTGCCCAAAGCGAGGAGCAGCCCTTGGGTTGACGGAAAAGCCTCGTGAAATTCGACGTCGGGGAGGCTGGTTCCCGCGCTGAAGTTTTTCTCAACGAGGGTCCGCTCCCCATCTCGCACGCCGATCGTAAGGTCACTGCGCAGCCGCCCGAACTTGACGCACACCGTGGCGCGCGTTTCGGCCCCGGCCGGTACGTCGACCGGTTCGGAGACGATCTCGGTGCGGATGCCGTCGCCATCGGGGACAGCCAGCGCCAAACGCACCTGCGCGGGCTTCTCTCCGCCTTGCAACGTCACCTCGACCGGCGTCCAGAACCCGACGCGATAATGGCCTGCAAAACCGACCCGCAGGCGGTTGATATCTACATCCGCGCGGGCCGAGGCGGTCCACAACATGAGGGCGATGCAGCCCAGCCACCTGTAACCGTGGATTCGTGTCATGGCTTTTCCTCATCGGCACAGCGGCAAACAAGCTGGCCACAACCGGGACAGCCGGCGCCATACTTGCGCGTGATTGCTTCGGCCAGATCGACCCCCACCACGTTGGCGATCGTGGTCAACCAGGCCAGCACGTCGGCAAACTCTCCCAGCCTCTCTTCGTGCGTGCCGCTACGCAGGCAGCTTGCCAGTTCGCCGACCTCTTCCATCAGCCACATGAAGGTGCCGTCGACTCCGCGGGCGATGTCCTTCTCCAGGTACATGTCGCGAATGAGTTGCTGAAACTGGCGAAACGTCGGGTCGCCCGCCGTGCCGGGTGCGGGCGGCGATGGGGCATTCACGGGGCGAGCTTCTCCCAAAGTTGGCGTGCGTCGGCGTAGTCCGGCTGGTCTTTCAACAATCTTGCCAGGGCGGCCCTGGCCTTGTCGGGCTGCCCGCTGGCCTGATAAGCACGAGCCAGCGAGTATCGTGCTTCGGCGTCGTCCGGTTCCAACTGCAATGCGACTTCCAACTCTTCGATCGCCGCCGGATATTTCTCCTGGCCCGCCAGCGCCTTGCCCCGGATGCGGTGCGTCTCCAAATCCCAAAGGTCGGTCTGACAGGCTTCGCGCGCCCAGCGCTCCGCCTGGGCGAAGTCACCTGCGTCAAGGGCCAGTTGCGCGAGCTTTTTACGCACCAGGAAGTTATCTGGATCGTTCTCGGCCAGTTTTTTTAGCGATTTTGTCAGGCCCGCCTCGTCGCCCGATTTCAAGTAGAGTCGCGCCAGCAGCTTATACCAGCGTACATCGTGGGGATGCGACACCGCACCCAGTTCGCCGGCCCGAGCCAGGTCGTTGAGGCGATCGGCGTCATCGCCCGCGGCTACAAGCCGCTCCTGGGCCTCGCCGATGGAGAGGCGGCCGGTTGCGCTGTCTGGCGAGGCAAGCTCGGCAACCAGGTTTCGCAACCAAGCCAGGTGCTGCTCCTCAAATACGGCCTGATCGACGCCGAACGAGCGCCGCAGCGCCGAGCGGGTGTCGAGGTTGTCGCCGTAGGCGGCCAGCATCTTCGCCAGCGCGTCGTCGCCGTAGGCTTTCAACATGTACTGGGCGTAAAGCTGGGACTGACAATAGGCAAGCTGCCACTCGGCGCTCGACGCCGGCCGGACAAAGCCCAGGTTGAGCGTGTCGAGATTGAACAGTTCTCCCTTGGGCACCCGCTCGACGAGCAGCGCGTTCCACTCGGGCGGCCGCGGATGCCCCTCGACCTCGACCGCTAGCGCCTCGGTGAACCAGTGGGGCACATTGAAATTCGTCTGCTGCAAGTTGAGCACGTGGACAAACTCGTGCTTCAGCACTCGTGCCCAGTTGAATTTCTTGCGCATTTCGCGAGGGCTGGTCAGGGCCACCACCTTGCCGGCGCAGGCGCCCACGGTGCTCACGTAGGGGAGCCCCACCATGCGGGCGCTGAACCAGGTGTGGGCGTCGCTACCCCGTGCCCGTGAGAAGAACTCGAACAGCGATTTCTCGCGCGGCTCGAAGCCGAACTGCTTGACCAACCGCGGATAGACCTCTTCTTCCAGATAGCGGCCGGCGTAGCGGGCGAGCAACTCGTCCTGCCCCCGGTCGAACCGCAGCACGAAATGGGGCGTCTCCAGCACGGCATAATCGTCGAGCACCTGAAGCACTTTCAGGCTGTTGGCGACCCGCACGTTGAACGGGTCGACGTCGAACGACTCGTCCAGCAGCCGTTTCGCTTCGGCTTCGTTGCCCAGGCGCAAATACATCAGCCCCAGCGCCCCACGCGGCCCCGTCAGTTGGGGCATCCGCTCCAGCGCCTGTCGATAGTAGCGCGCGGCCGCCGGAAACCGACGGGAGAGATCGAGCGCCGCGCCGAGCGTGTAATAAAAAGTGCCGGCGTGCGGATTCCGTCGATCCACCTCGGCGGCGATCTTCGCCAGGCGCTCGGGCGCGTTGCCCTCTTCAGAAATGCCGTCGGCCACGGCGTAGGCCGCCGCCAGCCGGCCGAGCGTTTCTTCGTCATGCGGATTCAGTTTCAGCGCCCCTTCCAGAACTTCGATCGCCTCCGCCGTCTGAAAATTGGCAAGCAGCGTGTCCGCCTGCAACTGGCGGGCGGCCAGCAAGCGGGGATTGATCTCCAGCGCGCGCTCGACGTGCCGGCGGGCCTCTTCGAGCTGATAGTCGTGCAGGGCGAGCGCGGCCAGCGCCGCGTGGACCTCCGCCGCGTCAGGGTTGATCGCCAGCGCGGCCTTCAGCTCCCGCAGGGCTTCGGGCTGGTTGTACTTCTCGAGAAACAGCAGACCGGCCTCGTAGCGGGCCGGCCAGTAGTCGGCCTCGATCTTCAGCAGGTCGGGGTAAAGCTCGTTGACCAGAAACGAGAACTGGCCGCTCAAGCGCCGCCAGCGGGCGAACTGGGCCGCGGCGAGTCCGACGCAGCGCAGGTCTTCGGACGAAAACTCTTGGTGACCGTTGTAGTAGTCGACGAACCACTTGTAGCCCGCTTCGGCTTTGTCGAGCTGTCCGCAGACGCGAAAAAGCTCCGCCTGCCACCAACGGGCCCCCAGCGAGTCGGCGGCAAGCTCAAGCGCCGCAGCAACTTCTCGCCGCGCCGCTTCGTCGTCGCCTCGTTGGAAGGCCAGTTCTGCCCTGAGTTCGTGGATCTCGGCGTGACCGTCGGGCGCCTCGCTCAGCACTCCTTCGGCCTTGTCATCCTGGCCGCGGCTCAAATAGCAGCGAGCCTGCCCCACAGCGGCGGCGACCGGCTCCGCTGCGGCCAGCATCTGATACGCTTCGGCCGCCTCGCTATACTTGCCGGTCAGGTAGAGACGCCGCGCCGCGGCAAGACCCTCGGCTGGCTCGTCGGCCGCCAACCGTCCCGGGGCGTGCAGGAGGAAGCAGATAGGGACGTGCAGAACGGCAATCATTCCCAGGCAGAACCGAAAGTTTGCCGAAGACCGCCGCATGACGTGCAACCGAAGAAAAAACGCCCCTTTCCCCTTGTGAGAACAGTGGGCTGGCTAACAATATCCTCATAATCTACTTCAACTTACGTTAATCGATTCGCTGCCATTCTTCAAGTTAACGGATTCTCGTCTCTTGCCTGCTGATCTTCCCCAGTGGCGGCTCCCCGAAGGTATTACCCTGGGGCTGTGGCAGTACGCCCACGCCGATCATATCGCCTACGACTACGACAGCTATTTCGCGCACAACAGCCTGTTCGATTTTGACGAGTCGGTCCTGCGACGCCATTTCCCACGGCCGGGCCTGCTCATCGATTTAGGCTGCGGCACGGGACGGCTGCTTGTTCCCTTCGCCCGGCGCGGCTTTCGCGGCCTGGCGGTCGATCTGTCGATGCCGATGCTCGACGTGGTAGGTCAGAAGAGCCGCGAAGAATCCTTGCCGATCGACCGGCTGCGGGCCGATATGACCCGCCTCGACTGCATCCGGGACGCCGTGGCCGACTATGCCATCTGCATGTTCAGCACGCTGGGTATGATCCGGGGACGAGAAAATCGTCTGCGGGTGCTGCGACACGCCCGGAGGATTCTCAAGCCGGGCGGCAAGTTTGTGCTCCACGTCCACAACCGCTGGTACAACCTGTTCGATCCCCAGGGGCGCGTCTGGGTGGCACGAAACATGGTGGACGCACTCCTGCGGCGAAACCAGGAGCCGGGGGACAAGTTTTTCGATTATCGAGGGATCCCCAACATGTTCCTGCACGTTTTCACCCGCCGAGAGTTGAAGGCTGATCTCGTGGCCGCCGGCTTCCGAATTGTGGAGTTCATCTCGCTCGACACCGAGCGACGCCACGCGCTGCGGCGTCCTTGGTTCTTGAGCCGCCTGCGGGCGAACGGCTGGATCGTGGTCTGCCAGCGCGATGAACCGTGAGATTGAGGGCGATCGGCGTGACGCCGCCGCAGAAGTAACCTCGGCACTCCGCGGAGAGCAGTCAGAACGCGACCGCTCATCGCCGCGAGGCATCGTCGTGCCACGTCTGTTCGCGAGTATCGAGTTCGGCCTGCATCAACCCTGTGGGTAGTGGGACATTAGGTGCGTTGCTGGAGTTGGTCGTTTTGGAACCAGGGCATGTCGCACCGCGTGGCCGTTTACTGCATTCCCCCGATCAACCAGCCGACGAACCAACCGAGAGCGAGCAGAACGAGCAACGATATCACGTTCCGCTTGAGGTCCAGGTCCAATCGAAATGACCGTCGCCTGCTCGATGGCGCGGCCGCCGGCTCTGCGCCTTCTTCTTTCGGCGCTCGATACGGGTTCTCGTCCATGGCGCCTATTGTACATCGCATCCAGACCCCCAGTTTGTCGAGCTGGTGGTCTGGCCGAAGGCGCGGTGGCCGGCTGCAAAGCTCCAATCACGAAGCCGACGGGCTAGCTGGCGAGTAGGTTTGCGTGCCTTAGGCTGTCTCTACCACCCTGAGGGTAGTGGGACATCTTTTTGTGGCTGATCGGTGGTCGCGGAGAGACCAGGAACTACTGGTTGACCACGACCAGCAGCGCGCGGAGGGTGAACTGTGGGCGAGGCATGGGCTACTCTCCCCATCCCGATGACTGCTGATACCTCTTCAGTCTGACGCCGCCAAAATGCCTGTTCAATTCGGCCCTGTCCCGTTCAATCTTCTGCCGCTGGGCATCCCATTGGTCGAAGCCGAAAGGATTGCGTGCCTCGCCATCCACTCTGGGTCGAGCCGCATTGTCTTCATATCGCGCTCAAGCAGAATTTGAGCCTCTGGAAACAGGCGGCGCAACCGCTGGACGTACTCTCGGTCTGGCTCTGCCACTGCGTCGTACAAAGCGTGGATCGGTTCGTCACCGAAAGCCCGGCGAAGCCACGGGAGTTCTTGAACCTGGGCGTCGTCGCCTAGCTGGTGAACAACAGAAAGGCGACCGCTGAAGTCGCGGAGTACCGCCTTTCGCTCTTCTACAAAATGCGCCGTATTAGCGGCCCAAGAGAGCAACACGCCAGCAACGACGACCGCCACCAGCATCGCCCTCAAGCTGAACTGAAACCGTCGGCTCATGGGGGGCTCATGGGGGGAATGGCACTAACTTAAGGAAGTTGGCGCCGGCGGCCGTGCCTGAAAAGTGGGCAAATGGTCTCCGGCTATTCCCGACGCTCACCGTCTGGATCGATGTCGTCTTGGTATTTTCGATAGACGACGAAGTGGTAGGCGACAAGCCCCACGCCGAGGATCAGGAGGATGGCCGGCCATGCCAGGGAAGCGCCTTCCTGAAGCGGGTCCAATTTGACCGGGCCTCTGAGCCAGCCGATTAGCCACCGCGCGGCGAATAAAGCCAAGAAAATCGCGCCCAGTTTGCTCGGCGACATGGAGTTCTCCCGCAACTGTTAGTTTTATCCACGGGAGCCCATTAGACCGCGCCAGAGCGGCGGGGCAAAGAATGGCTCCAGAGCCCTCACTTGCCTTGCTTCACCCTAAGAACGTATCCTAGCGCTATGCCCGACGAACTGCAGGATTTGCGTGCGACGCTGGCGGAACTGCACCGACAGTTGGCAGCCGCCCACAGCCTCGACAACGAAGCACAGGCCATGATGCGGCAGGTAACGGCCGACATCGAGCAGGCACTGGCGCGGAGCGGTGACGGGGGCCGGCCTTTGGTGAAGGAGGACATCCACCGGGGATCGCTGGTGCGTCGGCTCACCGATGCGGCCCGCGGTTTCGAGTCGACGCACCCGATGCTTTCCGGCGCGATCGGCAGCGTAATCGACGCCCTGAGCCGCATGGGAATCTGAACGATTTGGGTCCGAACTTTCTGAATTCGCGTTCGCGATCCGCCGCTTGCTTGCTCCTGGGTCTCGTGACGTCGGTGTCGGCCAGCCGCTCGCCGGCCCAGGAAGCGCCGCTTGATGGACGCGAGGGGCGGCAACTGCTGCTCGATCGCTTTCGACCCGCCGCTCAGCTCAAGGTCGACGAGCACCCTCTCACGCGGGCCAGGTTCCCCGTCGTTGACGTCCACGTTCACCCAAGAATCCGGTTGCGGCACTCGCCAGAAGAGCTCGACGAATTCGTGCGCGTCATGGATCGGCAGAACGTGGCCGTCTGCGTCAGTCTCGACGGAGGCATGGGCGAGGCGTTCGACGAGCACGCCAGATACCTCTGGACCCGGTACCGCAATCGGTTCGTGATCTTTGCCAACATCGACTGGCGGGGCGACGGCAAGGAAGACGACCCGGCCACCTGGGACTGCCAGCGGCCGGATTTCGGCCGGCGGATGGCCAAGGAGCTGGAGCGGCTCAAACAGGCCGGCGCAAGCGGGCTGAAGGTGTTCAAGGATTTCGGGCTGACGTATCGCAACCCCGACGGTTCGTTCGTCAAGGTCGACGATCCTCGCTGGGACGCCATCTGGCGGGCTTGCGGCGAGCTGGGGCTTCCCGTGATCATGCACACCGCCGATCCGGCCGCATTTTTTTTGCCGATCGACGAAACCAACGAGCGCTGGGAAGAGCTGCACCGCCACCCGGAATGGAGTTTTTACGGACCTCAGTGGCCTTCGCGCGCCGAGCTCCACGCCGCCAGGAACCGGGTCATCGCCCGGCACCGCCAGACGACGTTCATCGGCGCCCACCTGGCCAACGACGGCGAAGACCTGGCCCAGGCGGGCCGCTGGCTGGACGAGCACCCGAACCTGGTGCTGGAGATCGCCTCTCGCATCAACGAGCTGGGCCGCCAGCCCTACACGGCTCGCGATTTTTTCCTGAAGTACGCCGACCGAATCCTCTTCGGAACCGACGGCCCGCGTTCACCCGACCGCCTGGTGCTCTACTGGCGTTTCCTGGAAACGCGCGACGAATACTTTCCGTATGCAGAGACGCCTTTTCCGCCGCAAGGTTTCTGGCGGATTTACGGGGTCCATTTGCCCGACGACGTGCTGCGAAAGGTCTACTCGGCGAACGCCCAGCGGATCATTCCGGGGGTCAAGGACCGGCTTGCCGGCGCCCCGGAATAACCGGGCCACAACAGGTCACAGCCTTCCGGCGTTCGTTTCGCTCCGTAGTTCGTCGATCATCTGGCGAGTCGCGGCGGCGACGGCTTCTTGCCAGCGAGCGGCGCCGAAGCGCTCGTCGTAGCCACGCTGGGCGTAAGCGAAGATGATCCCGCGGGAGTTATTGATTACCGCGCCCAACCCTTCTTCATCGAAGCCGCCCGCCACGTCGCGGGCCGTCGCGCCCTGGCTGCCGTAGCCGGGTATCAGCAGCCAGGCGCTGGGCATCGCCGAGCGAAGCTCCGTGAGCTGCTCCGGGTAGGTCGCGCCGACGACCCCGCCGACGGCGCCGTAGCGGTGTTCGCCGGCCGTGCCGGCGGCGAGCTGCTCGACGAACTCGGCCACGTGCCGATAGAGAGGGCGGCCGCCGGAGACGAGATCCTGAAATTGTCCCCCGCCCGGATTCGACGTTTTGACGAGCACGAAGAGGCCGCCCCCTCGCTCGGCGGCCACGTCGACGAACGGCTGCAGGCTATCGGCGCCCAGGTAGGGGCTAACCGTGAGGGCGTCGGCCCGCCAGGCGCTTTGTTCGCCCAAAAAACCGTCCGCATAGGCTGTGGCGGTGCTGCCGATGTCATTTCGTTTGCCGTCGACGATCACGAGCAGGCCCCGCTTCCGTGCATGGCCGACCACCTCGCCCAGCGCCGTCATCCCTTCCGGGCCAAGTTGCTCGAAAAAGGCGGCTTGCGGCTTGACGGCTGGCACCATCGGCGCGACGACGTCGATCACTTCGGTGCAAAAACGCAAATAAGCTCGGGCCATGGCGGCTCGGTCGCCCGCCGAAACGCCCGCGGTCAACGGCGGCGGAAGCTGCTCCCAGCGCGGATCGAGCCCTACCACCACCGGGTTGCGTTTACCGCGCACCGCCCCGATGAGACGGTCCGCGAAATTGATGGTCGGTGCGGAATCGGGCATGGTTGGCAGCTTAATGGATTTGCGACGAGCGAGAAAGCGGCTCAGATCTTCCGGCGCCCTGTTGAGGCAAACACGGTGCGTGCCCCGAAGGGGTGTCCAGCGCATTGGAAGGCCGAGGGCGGACTACGCGAGCGAGGCCGCCCTCACCCCGAGGCTTTCTCTAAGGGAAGAGCAGAAGGTGGTCGCGTTGCGAGGTACCTCATGTCGCCTTCGCGCCGCGTGAAGCCGCTACGGTCGAGGTATTCGCACAGCGGGACGGCGTACTTGCGGGTCGTGCCGAGCAACTCGCGGAGCTGGCTGACCGTTCGTCCTTGCCCGGCGCCCATCTCGGCCGTGAGCGCCGCGCGCAAACGATGCTCGACGTCGGCGTGCAAGAAAAATCCGCCGCCGATTTCGACAAGCTGCCCTTCGGCCGCGGCGAGAGCAACCAGTTGTTCCACGGACTGCTGGTTCTTCGTCGTCCGCGAGCGAATCTCTTCCACGGTCGGCGGCTCGTAGCCCGACGTGCGGAAGGTCTCGATGATGTCGGCAAGAAGCTTCTGCTCGTTCTTGGAAAGCTGCGGCCCGTGGCCGGGGAGCGCGATGCCGCGCTCGCCGATTTTCAGCCGACCGGCCCGGCTCATCGCGGCGAGGATGGCCTCCACAACCGGTTCCTCGCCGAGGTAGTCCAGGCGGTGGACAAGCCGCGATCGGTCGAGCATGGTCCGTAGCGGAGATTCGGTGTGCTGCTGCTTCAGAATCGATTCGATGCGGCGGAACAGGTCGTCGAGCCAACGCCGTTCTACGCGCAGCTCGCGGCCCGGCGAGATGGGGAGCCGCACGAGACGGCCCGCCTGTAGCAGTTCTTCGACGACGGCCGACGGGTTGTCGATGCCGGCCGCCCGCACCAGGTCTGCGGCACGCCAGTCCGCCAGCCCGCTGAACGAAAGGGCCGCCGCCGCGCGTTCGATCGGATCGGGCGACGTGAGCCCCGCCAGACGGGAGAGCACCTCCGCGTCCTGCCGTGGCAGTTTCGGCGCGTTGGGGTTGAGCACTGTTCCGCCGCCGATCGTCACGACCGGCGATTCGCTGCGCAGCACGAGCGGCTGCCCCCAGGTGCTCACGGCCGGTTCGCTCAGGTAGAGTTGAAGGAGAGATTCCCCCCCGGGTTCCAGCCGGTCTGCGTCTAGCAGGACGACCGACGCCATCAGTTCGGCCGTCCCCAGGTGGACGCGCACTTGCCCGCGGTTCTTCAGGGGCCGCGGTGCCGTCTCCGCCAGCCGCACTTTGGCGCTGATCGCGCGGCTTGCCATCAGGTAACCCGGCGCCGCCAGTTCCTGGCCGCGCCGCACCTCGTCGTGGTGAATGCCCGCCAGGTTGATGGCCGCGCGTTGGCCGCGGTGTACTTCGCCGCATGACCGGTCGTGATTCTGCAAGCCGCGCACGCGCACCTCAACCCCGCCCGGCTCGATGACCAGCGAATCGCCGACCTGCACGCTTCCGCTCGCCACGCTTCCGGTGACGACCGTGCCGTGCCCTGCGACCGTGAAGGTGCGGTCGATCGCCAGACGAAACGGGGCGTGCCGCCGCCCGATCCTTGCCGAGTGCGCCGCCCGGTGGGCGGCTTCGCTCAAAGCGGACTTCAGTTGTTCGATCCCCAAACCGGTCGGCACGCTGGTGCGGATGATCGGCGCCTCTTTCAGGAAGGTATCCTGCACCAGGTCGCGCACTTCAGCCTCGACCAGATCGATCCAGTCGGGCTCCGGCAGGTCGCACTTCGTCAGGGCGATCACGCCGTGTTCCAGGTCGAGCAGACGCAGGATTTCCAAGTGCTCGCGCGTTTGCGGCTTGACCGAGTCGTCGGCCGCGACCACCAGCATCGCCACGTCGACCCCGGTGGCACCCGCCAGCATGTTGCGCACGAACCGTTCGTGGCCCGGCACGTCGACGATGCCCAGACGCACCTCCCCCAGCACCAGTTCGGCGAACCCCAGGTCGATGGTAATTCCGCGCAGCTTTTCTTCGGGCAGCCGGTCGGTGTCGATGCCGGTCAGCGCCTTGACAAGCGACGTTTTGCCGTGGTCAATATGTCCGGCCGTGCCGAGAATGAGATCGATTGTCATATCGGTATTGTACCGGATGTGCCGCGCGGGGCCTTCCTCACCAACCCGAGCCCACCGGAAAGAGCAACTATGCAACGCATCGAACGTGAACAAGCCAGGAAATACGCCTTTGACTGGCGAGACGAACCACTGATTCGCGTTCGTCCGGGCGAAACCTTCGAGATTGAAACCTACGACGCCAGCACCGGCTATTTCAAGTCGGCCGACGACAAGGCGATTCCCGCCCGCCGGCCCGGTTTCGATCGTTCCCCGCCGCTGGCCAACCCCATCGGCGGCCCCGTCTGGGTCGAGGGAGCCGAGCGCGGCGACGCGCTGGCCGTAACGATCGAAAGCATCACCGTGGACGACTATTCCTGGATCGCCGTCGGCCCCCGGCGCGGCCCGCTCGGCGAATCGACTCGCTGGCCCGAACTATCGGGCGACTACACGACCAAGATCTTCAAACACACGCCCGGTCCAAGCGGCACGACGCGCGACGGGACCCTCCATTTCAGCTCTCGCCTGTCGTGGCCCATCACCCCTTTCGTCGGCACCCTGGGCGTCGCGCCCGAACGCGAGGTGTTCACCAGCATCGACGGGCAGGGGGAATGGGGCGGCAACCTCGACATCCGCGACGTGGCGGCCGGCAACCGGGTGTTGCTTTCGGTCTACCACGAAGGAGCCAGGTTCTACCTGGGGGACGTGCACGCCAGCCAGGGTGACACCGAATTCAGCGGCACGGCGGCCGAGACCAAGGCCACCGTGCGACTTAAGCTCGATCTGATCAAGCAGAAGAAAATCCCCTGGGTTCGCATCGAGAAGCCCCAGTCGATCGTGGCCGTCTGGGCCGACCGGCCGCTGGAGACCGCCGTGGAAAAAGCGACGGTCCACTTGATCGACTGGCTGGTCAGCGACTACGGCTTCACGCCCACGGACGCCTACTGCCTGGTGAGCACGTGTCCCGATTTTCGAATCAACGTCTACCAGATGTGCCGCGTGGGCAAGCTGAGTTTCGTAGCCGGCGCCGAACTTCCTTTGCGAGCTTGCGTTTGCGGCTCGGGTTAGCCTGCGTCACCGCAGTTGGGTAGGCTCGGGTCAGAGACCCCCCCGTGTGGAGATCATAGAGCCCCCCCCGTTGTAGATCCTACGGACATGGAAGGCAACCCGAAGAAACGTGGCGGCAACTGGGTGCCCCTCCTGCTTGTGGCGTTACTTCTGGCCTACCCGCTGGGCCTTGGGCCGGCGGTCGCGCTTGTTGGCGCGACGGGCACACACCAAGATCCATTTTGGTTTACTGTTTTCCAGTGTGTCTACGGCCCTCTGGCACTTACGCCAAGCCCACTGGACGATACGATCCAGTGGTGGGTCGAACTGTGGGACGTTTACGGCGAGTTCCATTGAGCCTGCCTAGTACTACAGCGCCCTTTTTATTGATCTTTTACGCTTGGATCGGGCTCGTCGTTTAGCGTGGCACTCAGCGGCGATGCGGTTGCGTTCCTGCCGCCATGCGGACCAGGCAAGGATTTCGCGCTCGTCCCACCTGCGCAGG